>JACCTK010000169.1 GCA_013812465.1 Actinomycetota bacterium | reverse complement strand
GAAAGACGACCAGAGTCGCCGCAAGAACGAACGTGGCCGCGGCGAGCAGGCGGAGGCCGAGCTCTTCGGCGGCGATGAGCCGCGCTTCGTCGAGGGTCTCTCGCGTGCCGTCGTGAAGCTCGAGCTCACCGTGCACGGCGACGACGCGCCGGCGGACGAACCGGACGCGGTTCGAGAGCGCTCGTTGCGCGAGAGAGAGCAGCACCGCGAATGCCGCCGCGAGCACAGCTTCGATCCCGATCTCGCCTGCGACCGCCGCGTATCCACACAGCACCGGAAAGCCTCCCCAGGCGAGCCCGAACCAGAGATCCGAGTGAAAGCGGCCGTCTGCCAGCTCGAGGTTGTAGGCGACGACGAGAAACAGCCCCAGAGGCACGAGTAGGGCGAGCCAGGGACGGAAGGTCAGCGCTCCGACAACCCCGATGGCACAGGCGGCGGCAACCGAGACCGCGGCGAGCGCGACGAGGACGGGGTCAGGGATCGTCGTTTGGAGGGGCCGGCCGCGGAGCTCGTCCAGAGCGTGCGCGCCGATGCCTACCGCGAGCGCGAATGCGGCGACCGCGGCCCCCAGCCGTCCCCACGCGATCGCGGGCGCGAGGCAGCCGCCGATGACGACATACGACAGATGCCACGCGGTGTAGGGCGGATGCAGCAGAGTGACGTAGTCGCGCCAGCCACCCCGGTCGAGGGCGTACCAGGAGGGTCTCAAGCCTTCGTGCCCCAGATGACGACTCCGCCGCCGAGGCTCAGGTGGCGCACCTCGACCTCGCGCAGCCCGGCTGCGCGCCAAAGCTCGAGCTGACGCTCGACCGGGTAACGGGACCAGAAATCCCTGATCGAGCCACCCAGGAAGCCGCCGACCTCGGCCCAGCCGTTTCGGAGGACTCGGCCGGCGACAGGCAGGCCGATTCCGACGTAGAGATCCCACAACGGCCGAGCCAATCCGTGCGGGACGCCGAACTCGAGGGATGCGACCGAGCCGCCTGGCCGGACGACCCGCGCCAGCTCCGCGAGCGTCGCCCCGGGATCGTCCACGTAGCGGAGCAGAAATGTGAAGGTGACATGGTCGAAGGCCGCGTCGGCGAAGGGGATGGACTCTGCGGAGGCCTGCACGAGCGCGACGTCCATCGCGAGCCTGTCGCGCGCGACCGCAAGCATCTCCTTGCTCTGGTCGAGCCCGGTCACGCGGAAGCCGCGGCGCAGAAGCTCGGCGGCGACCAGGCCGGTTCCCGTTGCGACATCGAGGACGTGCCCATGGTCGGCTGGAAGACGAGCTGCGAGAAAGCGCCGCCAGCGCGGATCCTGGCCGAAAGAGAGCACGGCGCCGACGCGGTCGTACGAAGGGCCGATGGGTGCGAAGAGCTCGCGGGCGTGGGCAGTTCGTGACGACACCCGGCGTATTCTGGCGACGTGAGCCTCGCCGACGACATCGAGCGAGTTGCCGGTCTGGCGAGCGCGCACGCCGCGGCGGGGGATGCTGTTTCCGGGGTCATCCCGACCGAGGGGTTGGGGGGTGCGCGCGTCTACCTGTGCGCGTTCGACGACGCCGACGGTCGGCGCACCTGGCTGGCCGTCCGGGCCGACGGGGACGTCGTCGTGAGCAGGGTTGAGCTCCGGGAGGCGGTGTCGATCGCCGCGCTGTGTGAGGTCGCGACCGATGCTGCGGGTGGAGGAGACTTGGACGCGCTCGTCGCGGGGCTCGAACAACTGCGGGACGCCGAGGCGCCGCAGGGGATCGATGCGGCGATAGAGGCGGCTTGTGAGCTCCGAGAGGTTCTCGCAGCGCCGCCGCAGCTCGCGACGCCGAGTCGTCTCGACGAGATCGGCACGGCGACGCGGCGCCTCGAGCGAGAGCTCGATCCCACTGCCGCGTCCCCGTTCACCGCTGCGATGAAGTCCTCCCAGGGTGCGGTGTCGGAGCTCCAGCGCGAGATCGAGGCAGGCTACAGAGTGACGTTGTCGTAGGGCGAGCTCGCCTCGCCCGCGGGCGACCCAAGGGTCGCCCCTACAATGCGGCGATGGAAGGCGGCGGCTTCTTTCCGTTCGGCGGCGATCCCGAGGAGCTCCTCGGGGCGCTGCGTGAGTTCGCCGAGAAGCAGGCGGAGTCGGTTCAGGACGCCCAGCGCGAGCAGTATGCGACGCTGACCTTGAACACCGCGGTGGAGCTGACCGCGGCGGCGCTGTCGCAGATTCAGGCCGAGGGTTCTGCTGACGCGCAGGCGCTCGCGCTGCGCGACGCGATGCGAGTGCTCTTCCCCGAGGCGGTGGCGCTCGTCTCGGCGGCCCGCCAGGGCTTCATGCGCCAGTAACGGCGTGCTCCGGGCATGAGCACGCGTGGGAGGCGCGCACTCTTCTGAATCGTTGCGCTCGTCGTCGCTCCGCTCCTCGGCTTCTTCGCCGGTGTGGGAGTGTCCGGTTCCGACGTCTTTGCCTGGTTGCTGCTGCTCGGCTTACCGGCGACATTGACGCTCGTCCTCGGATGGGTGCTTCGTATTCGGCCGGCCGAGTTGATCGGCGCCGCAGTGACGGCCACGGGAGTCTCCTTTGTCTACCTCCTGGTGCTCCTCTGGTACATCTTCGAGGTGGTCGGCGTCAGCTGAGCCGGGTTACGCCAACCGACGCAAGCAGCGACCAGCCGCCGTCGACGAGGAGCGTCTGGCCGCGGATCATCTCGGCCTCCGGTGAGCAGAGAAAGGCGACGCACGCGGCGACGTCCTCGGGGGAGACGATGCGGCCGGCGGGATTGCGTCTCCCCATCTCGAGCATGGCCTCCTTGTTCGGGAAGTGCTCGAGCGCGCCAGTCTCGACGACCCCGGCCGACACGGCGTTGACGCGAATCCCTCGCGGCGCGAGCTCGACTGCGAGGTATCGGACGAGCGCCTCGAGTGCCGCTTTGGACACCCCCACCAGCGTGTAGTTGTCGAGCACTCGGGACGAGCCGAGGCTGGAGATCCCGACGATCGACGCGCCGCTCGGCATCGAAGGCGCGGCAGCTCGGGTCAGCGAGAGAAGGGCGCGAGCGTTCGCGGAGAGCGTCCAGTCCCAGTGCTTGTCGTCCGTTTCGAGTGCGGGACGGATGACTCCGGTCGCGGCGGCATGAACCAGCACGTCGAGCGGCCCGAGCGCTGCGACCTCGTCGGCGATTCGCTGTGAGGAGACGTTCCCGCGGACGAGAACCGGCTCAGCTCCGAGCTCGGCCAGCTCGGACGCCGTCTCCTCCGCCGGGCGGTCACCGCGCATGTACCCGATCGCGACTCGACTCGCTCCGAGCGACGCGAAGCGGAGGGCGATCGCCTTCCCGATCCCACGCGACCCTCCCGTCACGAGGACGGAAGCCCCGTCGAAGCTCATGGGCTCGGAAGTTGCGGATCCGACACGGGCGCCGAGGAGGGAACCGTCTCCCAGCCGATTCGGCTGCGCGGTTCCGGCGCGGTGTCGGCCGCGAGTGACGACGAGTAACCGAGGCGGTCGAGCAGCTCCATCCTCTCCTCGCCGTAGCGACGGATCGGGTGCTCGGCCGGAAGATCCTGGATCAGCTCGCGAACGCGGGCGCGCAGTTGGTAGGCGAAGTGCGGGGTCGCCGGACCGACAAGAGCGTCGATGTCGTCTCGGGTCGGCTCGGCCATGCGAGACAGCCTAACGGTGGACAGATTGGCGCGAACTCTCGACGCTTACAGGAACAGGCACTGTAAGACGACCGACGCGATCGGGCGAAGGCAACGCGTGCTGCCGCCGCGACCCGGATCTATCGGACAGCCAGGCAGTGGACAGATTTGTGCGAACTTTCGACGCTTACAGTGCCAGGCACTGTAAAGACCGTCGGAATCGAAGATCGGCGCGGGCCGATCGCCGATCAGGCCTCGAATGCTTCTTTGAGCGTCGTGCTCGACACACCGGCCTGCGCATACTCGGAGGTGCCTTCGTCCAGCAGCTCGCGCGCGCCCGCCATCAACGCCCCGTACGAGGCACCGGCAAGGAGGCTCCCCACCGAGATTCGCCGCACGCCGACCGATGCGAGCTCGGCGATCGTCGGCCCCCCCGGAAGCGCGAGCACGTTCACGGGCACGCCGACCGCCTCGACGACAGCGGCGATCTGGTCGATATCGGTCAGTCCCGGCGCATAGACGGCGTCGGCGCCCGCGTCGCGATAGGCGACGAGCCGCGCGATCGTGTCGTCGAGGTCGTCGACACCGCGGATGTGATTCTCCGCCCGGCCGGTGAGCACCATCGGCTCTGTTAGCGCCCGGGAGGCCCGAGCGGCGAGAGCGAGGCGCTCAGAAGCGAGCTCGATGCCGTCGATGCGCACTGCCGCCGGGTCGTAGTCCTCGATCGAGAAGCCCGCAGCCCCGGCGTTCGCGAGTAACGAAACGGTCTCGGCCACGCCGCCGGGATCGTCCGGATAGCAGCGTTCGCTGTCGATGTTCAGAGGAAGGCTTGTCGCCTCCGCCAGAGCCGCAACGTGCGTGACGAGCTCCTCGCGAGTCACCTTCTGGTCGAGCTTGCCGAGCGCCCACGCGAATCCCGCGCTCGTCGTGGCGAGCGCCTCGAACCCGGCGGAGGCGAGGAGCTTGGCCGAGCCGACATCCCACGGGTTCGGCATCACGAACAGCTGCTCTCGTTCATGCAACTCCCGGAAGCGGGCGCGGCGATCGCCGACGGATGTGCTCACTTCCGTGTCATATCAATTCGCCTCGCTAGCGTCAGGAGATGCGACACCGAGCCGGCGCTACCGATGTCCTCCTCATCGGCGCGGTCTTGATGTGGGCATTCAACTTCCCGGTGACGAAGTACGTGCTGACGAACGGCTTCCAACCGCTGGCCTACGCGGCCGTGCGCTACGGCGTCGCCACGCTTCTCTTCGCCGCGCTGACGATCGCGGTCGAGAGATCGCTCGCGATTCGCGGCAAAGCTTCCTGGCGTTTCCTCGGCCTCGCCGTCACCGCGCTCCTGCTCAACCAGATCTGCTTCGTGTATGCGCTCGAGCTGACGACGGCAGCGACGGCCGCGCTCATCCTCGGGACGACGCCGGTCTTCACCGTGCTCCTCTCGTACCTGATCGGAGTGGAGCAGATATCGGCTCGCACCGCGCTGGCGGCGGCGGTCTCGTTCGGCGGCGTGGCGCTCGTCGCCGCCGGCTCGGGTGGAGACCTGTCCGGGGATCTCGGCGGGAACCTCCTCGCTGTCGGCATGGCCGTGACCTGGGCGGGGTACTCGGTCGGAATCGCGCCCCTGATGCGGAGCTACTCGCCGTACCGCATCAGCGCGGTCGTCCTGCTCGCGATGTGGGTCCCGCTCTTCGCGATCAGCGCCCCGCAGACGACGAGCCAGGACTACACCGGGCTTGGCTGGGGCGTGTGGCTGGCGCTCGGCTACGCGGTCGTCGGGCCGCTGGTGCTGACGAACGTGCTCTGGTTCACAGCTGTGGGTCGAGTCGGTCCGTCACACGCCTCCATCTTCGCAAACCTCCTCCCGTTCGCCGCGGCCATTCTCGCCGTCCTCTTCCTCGACGAGACGCTGACCCTGATCCAGATTGCGGGCGGCGTCTTGATCGCACTCGGGATCCTCGTTGTGCGCCGGCGCGGGCCCATAGTCCAGGCCACCTAGCGCTCACACTAGAATCCGCGAG
>JACCTK010000153.1 GCA_013812465.1 Actinomycetota bacterium | reverse complement strand
GTAGTGGTACGTGATCTGTTTTCCCTGTGCGGCGAGGACTCGGGGCCACGCCATCGTCGGCCCGGCGCTCAGTGTGAAGTCGGGATCGCGCATGACGCTGTCTCCTTCTACTAGCGGGTGCCGCGCTCGTAAGGGAGCGCGAGAGCGGCGGGCAGGTAAGCCCGGCGCCCAAAGACGACGAGGACGAAGAGGACGAGTAGGAACGGGAGCATGAACACGAAGTCTGTCGAGATGTTGATCTGCGCGACCTGGGCCCAGTCGGCGATCGAGAGCGAGGCCCCGAAGAGCATGGCACCGACGACCGCCCACAGCGGCCGGCCCCTGGCCAGCATGGCGAGCACGATGGCGATGAACCCGCGCCCGCCTACGATCGTGTCCTGGAAGAGACCCGCGCCGACGATCGCGAGGAAGGCGCCGCCGAGCCCGGCCATGGCGCCCGCGAACAGCACGGCCCACGAACGCGTCGCGAACACGCTGACACCCGCGGCGTCGAGCGCGCCCGGAGCGTCACCGGCCGCCCGGACGTTGAGACCCATGTGCGTGCGACGCAGGATCCACGCGACCAGCACCGCGAGCGCGAGGCCGAGGTAGACGACGAGCGGCTGCGTGAAGACGCTCCCGTTCGACTCCCCTTTGCCGCCGACGACAGGCAGATCGGAGAGCCCGGAGATCGCGACCTTGTCCGTGGCGCCGAGAGTCGGCCGGCTCTCCGCGAACTCGGCCTCGAAGATGAGCCCGGTCGCGCCCTCGCACGTGAGCGTGATGGCGATACCCGTCACGATCTGGTCCAGCCCCCAGCGGACGCAGAAGAGCACCATCAGCAGCGAGACGCCCGCGCCCGCAAGCAGGCCCGCCCCGAAGCCGAGCCACTCGCTGCCGCCGTGATACGCGGCCACGAACCCGGCGTAGGCTCCCATCAGCATCATCCCCTCGAGGCCGATGTTGAGCACGCCTGCGCGCTGGGAGACAAGCTCGCCGAGCGCCGCGAACATGAGCGGCACACCAGCGAGAATCGCCCCCGCGACGAGCGCCGTGAGTGCCTGCTCGGAGAAGACGCCGCTCGCTGCGAGGACGGTCGTCACCCGGCTTCTTCCGCTCGGTGCCGCCGATAGGACGCTCCTGGGAGGTAGCTACCCCCCGCGGTGCGGCGCGCGATCCATTCCGTCAGAGCCATGAACAGGAGCGTCAAGCCCACGAGCAACAACGTGAACTGCGGTGTCAAGCCGGCGTTCTGGGCTGCGTAGTCGCCGCCGATGGAGGCGAGCGAGAGCAGCACGACATAGGGCATGACGCCGATCGCGTGCAGGCGCGCAAGGAAGACGAGCGGCACCACCCAGAGCCCGAAGGCCGGATTCCAGTCGGCGCGCTGGTAGCCCTTCACGCCGAGGATCTCGGTCGCAGCCGCGAGGCCGACGAAGAAGCCCGAGAGCAGGAAGGCGACGATGATCAGCCGGGGAACGTCGAGCCCCATGTGGCGGGCCGAGCGCATCGAGGCCCCGAGCACCTGGAGGCGCAGCCCGAGCGAGGTGCGGCTCATCAGGAACCAGACGACGAAAGCGGCCGCCACGGCGACGAAAACGCCGACGTGGACACCAGGCCAGCGGCGTGAGGTCGATTCCGTGCCCGGGATCGAGGGGAGCAGTGCCGTGAAGTCGAACGCCCGCGTCTGCGGCGTCGTGGTCGTCGGGTCCTGGAACGGCCCCTTGACGAGGATCTGCGCCAGGTTGATGCCGATGAAGGTCATCATCAGCGTCGTGATGATCTCGTTGAGCTCGTAGCGCGCCTTGAGCAGCGCGGGCACGATCGTCCAGGCAGCGCCCACCAGACCGGCGATGAGGAAGAGCAGCAGGAGGTTCATCGCGTTGGGCAAACGCTCCTCGAGCCTCGAGCCGATCCCGGCGATCACGGCGGCGGCAAGCAGGAACTGCCCGTCCATGCCCAGGTTCCAGATCCCGGCCCGGAAGGCGACGATCAGGCCGACGGCGATGAGCAGGAGCGGCGCGACGCGCATGAGCGAGTCCTGCCACGCCGCGAACTGGACGCCCCCCGAATAGACGTCCTTGTAGTACTGGATCGGGTCGACGCCGATCGCAGCCAGGATGATGGCGCCCGTACCGAGCGCGAGAACGAGCGGCAGGATCGAGCGCAGGAAGAAGTCGCCGACGCGCCCGAGCTGGGCCTGTCCACCCGTCACCTCGCGTGGGCGCGGCGGTTCACGGAGCTCGGCTGCGGCGGTGGTCTCGGTCACGCTGCCTGCCCTCCCACCATCAGCTCCCCGACCCGCTGCTGCGCGCTCGGCCCGTTCTCGACGATGCCGGTGATGCGGCCGCGTGAGAGCACCGCGATCCGGTCGCAGAGGTCGAGGAGCTCTTCGAGGTCGGTGGAGATCACGATCGAGGTGACCCCCTCGCGCGCCTGCTCGCGAATCGTCTGCCGCACGCTCTTCGTCGTCCTCACGTCCAGGCCGTAGGTCGGCTTGCTGTAGACGACCACCTTCGGGTCGAAGGACAGCTCGCGGGCGAGCACGACCTTCTGGATGTTCCCGCCCGAGAGCGCGGCGACGCGCGTCTCGGGTCCGGGCGTCCGGATGTCGAAGCGCCCGATCAGGTCACGCGCCTTGCTCAGTATCGCCTCATAGCGGATGCGGCCGCGCCCCCAGTAGGGCGACCTGCCGATCTGCTTCAGCACGATGTTCATTGCCACCGAAAGCGAGCCGATCGTGCCTTCGTGGATACGGTCGTCGGTCACGTAGCGGAGCCCGAGCTTCTCGCGCTGGGCGACCTTGAGCCTCGCGATCGAGTGGCCGAAGAGGCGGACGTCGCCGTCGGCGATCGACCGCTGTCCCGCAATCGCCTCGGCCAGCTCGCGCTGACCGTTCCCGTCGACGCCGGCGATGCCCATGATCTCGCTCTTCAGCACGTGGAGCGAGACATCGTGGGCGCCGATCTCGCCAGGGCCCGGCTCGACGGTGACGTTGTCCAGCTCGAGCGCCGGTTCGGCGGCGAGCGTACGCCGCGGCACGTGTCCTCCGACGCCGTCGGTC
>JACCTK010000149.1 GCA_013812465.1 Actinomycetota bacterium | reverse complement strand
CGCGCTCCCACCGGCAGGCGGTCGATCCGCGCGACGAGGAGGTTTTCGAGTGCGGGAGGGAGGAGATCTGCGCGCACCGTGACCGTCCAGGTCCTTCCGCGGGGCTCGAGGCCTCCCTCGAGCAGCGCCCGCGCGAGCTCCTCCACGTAGAGGGGATTTCCTTCGGCCTCCCGAACGAGGCCCATCCGCGTTACTGCGTCGACCTCGCTTCCGAGGATTACCGCCAGCATCTCCTCGGCGGCCTGATCCGACAGCGGGTCGAGAGAAATCTCGGTCGTTCGATGTCCGTGGTTCCCGAGCGCACGCAGGCGGAGCGCCGCGCCTTCCGAGCCGGGTGCAGCCTCGGCGGTGAGGACGACTGCGATCGCTGCGCGCTCCGCGAGGTCGAGAACCGCCTCGGCGAGCTCTCGGGTCGAAGTGTCGGCCCAATGCACGTCCTCCAGGGCGACGACGACCGGACGTTCCCGCGCGAGCGCCTTGAGCCAGTGGATGTACGCCTCCCGGATCTGGTCTGCGCCTCCCGCGTCGTCGGGCCCCTCGATCCGTATGCGCAGGAGCCGCCCGAGAGCGGGGAGCACCTTCTCGAGGTCGTCGCCGAGAAGTGTCCCGAGTCTGGCGCGTGCCTTGGTTCGTACGGCGATCTCGGGCTCGCCGATCTCGGCACCGAGCCATCCGAGGAGCGCGTCGACGAACGGCCACGCCGCGAGTCCGCCGTACGAAAGGCAGTGGCCCTCGAGCCACGTGACGTGCTCTCCAGCGAGCGCGTGAAGCTCTCCGAGCAGACGCGTCTTCCCCATACCGGGATCTCCGAGGAGGAGAACGATCTGGCCACGCCCTGCGACCAGATCCCCCAGCGCACCCAGGAGCTGAGCCATCTCGTCGTCTCGACCCACCACCGGCGTTGCACCCGCGTCGCTCCCGCGAGCCTTCGGCCCGACGAGACGCAATGCCGTCACCGGTGTCTTACGCCCCTTCAGCTCGAAGGCACCGGCCGGCTCGAGCACAAAGCGGTGCGCAAGTCGCCGGGCGGTCGCCTCACCGACGAGGATCGCGCCCGGCAGGGCGAGGGACTGTAGTCGCGCGGCGACGTTGGTTGCGTCCCCGAGTGCGACCGCGCCCGGCTCGGCAGCGCCGACCTGGCCCACGGCTGCCTGGCCGCCGTTGATCCCGACGCGGACGGCGAAGTCTGCGAGCCCCCACGCCGCCTCGACGTCGCGCGCGTACTCGGCGACGACCTCGAGGATGCGGAGACCGGTGCGGGCGGCGCGCTCGGGATCGTCGTCGTGGGCGGCGGGCACGCCGAAGTACGCGCAGATCCCGTCGCCCGCGTAGGCCTGCACCATCCCGCCGTACTCCTCGACGGCCCGGCTCATCATGGTCACGCACTCACCCACGAGCGCCTTCACCTCTTCGGGTTGGAGACGCTCGCCGAGCGCCGTCGAGCCGACGATGTCCGCGAAAAGGATCGTGACGGGGCGGACCTCGTCCTCGGGTATCGGAGCGTCAGTCATGGGCGGAAGTATGGAGGCGACGTTCATCAAGAAGACGAAGACGTTGCACCTGGAGAAGAGCTGCCCGACAGCCACCAACGCGGCCGCAGGGGCTGAGGTCACTGGTGTAACGGGCCAGTGGGGCTTCTGGTCGGACGGTTGCGGTGAGCTGCTGCCGTTCTGTCCCGAGTGCGCTAGACGCGAGCTCGCGCGCGACGCTCTCGCGAGCTCATGGCGCGCCGGCGCGCGCAGGAGTAGCACGCCCGTCGATGCAGCGCAGATCCGACCGTCTGGCCCGCGCCGTGGGATGGACGATTGCTGTCACGACTGTTACAAGTAACCGGTGGACTACTTGGCGGCTTCCAGCTCATACTGGCTCGACCGTTGCTGAGCGACGCTCGGGCAGATTCCGGTCGCGCGAAGATCCCGAAAGGCGGCCGCTTAGCGGCCGCGACAGCGGCGATCGTCGTCTCGCTCCTCGCGGTCTCGGGTGCGGGCGGCTCCGGCGTGCAGACGCCACCCAAGGGCGGCACGGTCGTCGTCGGGCCCATCTTGGAGCCCCGCTGCCTGAATCCGCTCGTCGCCTCGTGCGAGGGCCAGTCGTTCTTCTGGAGCTTCGAAAAGGTCTTCGCGCCCCCATTCGCCCTCGCTCCGGATTTCACGCCGCGGCCAAAGCTCGTCTCGCGCGTCACGTTCACGAGGAAGCCGCCCTTCACGCTCACGTACGAGATTCGCCCGGAGG
>JACCTK010000083.1 GCA_013812465.1 Actinomycetota bacterium | reverse complement strand
GAGCAGGCCTAGGACGCAGGGAGGGCCAATGTTCGAGAACATTGGCCCGACTGAGGACGACGGCATGCGAAGCGTTCGCAGCCGCGCGAAGTGCGGGCGTATTTGTGGCGGGGAGCACTAAGCATCTGATCGAGTCTCGGCAGAACGAGAAGCTCCGGCTCGTCCGGAAGCTTCTCGCTGCGCGCAAGCACCGGGAGGAAACCGGGCTCTTCGTGGTCGAGAGCGAGGACTTGGTCGAGGCGGCGCGAAACGCGTCGATCGAGCCGGTCGAGCTGCTCGTCTCCGGCGAGAACGTCGTGCCGGAGCTCCTCGCCGAGGTGTCGACGCTCGGGCACGCGCCGCGGGTGATCGGGGTCTTCCGCCGAGACGCCCTACCGGTCGGCGAGCGAGACGTGACGCTCGCTCTCTGGCGCGTCACGGATCCCGGGAACGTGGGCACACTCTTGCGGACGGCAGACGCGTTCGGCGCGGCTGTGACCCTTTCACCGGAATGCGCGGATCCACTCGGCCCGAGAGCGCTGCGCGCGTCCGCCGGCGCGATCTTTCGCGTGCCGCTCGTAGAGTGGAACGACGCGCCGGAGCGCTGCGTCGGGCTAGTCGCGCACGGCGGCGCACCGCTTGCGGGGGTCGACCTCGAACCTCCGCTCACGATCCTCCTGGGCTCCGAACGCGAAGGGCTGCCCGCAGCCCTAGTAACAGACTGTTACAAGGCGACGATTCCGCTTCCCGGCGAGGCGGAGTCGTTGAACGTCGGAGCGGCCGGCGCGATCGCGCTCTACGAGCTCTCGCGGCGCTCCACGGCCTGACGCGGGACGCAAGTGTCAGACACCCGCTCGGCCGAGGTGGTTCCCGCACCGCATGGGTGTCAGCGAGGCTGGCTTTTCGGCGCTGGAATGCGAAACCGTCGGTGGACGAATGGCACAGAATCGGCGCGAACTGGTTTGACAGAAAACGGTGTCTGACACCGGTTGGCTAGCCGAACCCGCCGCCGCCGCCTCCTCCGCCCCCACCGCCGCCTCCGGAGAAGCCGCCTCCGCCGCCACCGGATCCAGAGTTGGGCGGCGCCAGCGCGCTGCCGAAGCCGGATGTGAGATCGCCGATCGAGAGGCTGGTGATCCCTGAGCTCAGATCACCGCTGGGCGAGATCCAGTAGATCGTGCTTGCCTCGTGGAGCGCCTCCGGCATGTGTATCTGCGCGCCTTGCAGCACGCGCTCCGCGATGCCGAAAGCGATCCCGTAGACGAGAAATCGCTCCCACAGCACGAGGGTCCCGGGCGGCGCCTCCTGGAGGCGCGGGAAATCGGTCAGGTAGCGGCGGAAAGCATCCCAGCGCTCGGCCTCCGTCTGTGCGGGAGGAGACCGCCTGCGCCACAGACGACGCCCGAAGACGACCGCCGCGCCGACGAGCGCCGCGTTGACCAGCAGGCTGACCCCGACACCCACGAGGACGACGTCGGCGTAGCGGGGGTAAACCGACCTCCAGCCGTCCTGCGCGAAGAATACGAGCAGCGCTCCCACGAGCGCGAGCAGCACACCGGCGCCGACGAGGGGCACGGCGCCCAGCGAGCGGAACCAGCTTCGGCGATCAGCTTCGTGTCCGACTTCTCTCTTGAACGACTCGAATTGCTCGGACATCGACTTCCGTTCGTCCTCGATTCTGTCGCGGAAGTTCGAGAGCCGCTCCGAGCCGCCGTCCAGAACCGCATCGACGACTTCGGCGACGTAGTGCTCCCAAGGGGTCAGATCCGCTCTCTCACCCGCTGAGAGCTCGAGATCCGAGACCGACTGCGTACGAAGCCCGCCCCAGATCTTCCGTTCCGTTGTCGTGGCCGTGGCCGTGTAGACGCCGCGCCGGATCAGGTCGAAGAGCGTCGCCGTGAACTCGAACGACCCGGCCTCGCCACCCTGCCGAAGCAGCATGGGCACGAGCGCGGGCTCGGTGTCGGTCGGGGGCTCCTGCTCGTACTCCCGGTCGTATGGGGTACGCCGCTCGCGGCCGAGGAGCCAGAACACCGCCCCGATGACGATGAGCGCGGGAAGGGTTGCGAGCCCGAGCACAACGAGGCCTGTGCGAAGCGGACTGTCCTTGAGCTCGTCGATCCGCTCCTGATCCTTCGCATATTCCTCGGCATCCGCCCGCTCCTCGACGACGATCTTCTCGAGCCCGGGGCCGTCCTCGAGGCGCATGCCTGCCGTCGACGAGAAAGCAGCCCGCGGGTAGACGGCGCGGAGCTCCACGAACTGTCGGGCCGGCACGTCGAGCGCACGCAGTAGCGCGCGCGGTCCTGCAAGCGTGACGTCTCCGCGGACCCACACCGGATGACCCCAGGCGCGTACCACTTCTCCCGGCCCCGAGGTCGTCGCAGTGAGGCGTCCCAGTGACTGCTCCCACTCATCTCCCCACACTTTGAGGTTGACGTCGACGACGTCGTCGTAGCCGACCGCGAGGCGGCTGAAGCGATAGCGGATCGTGAACGTGCGCGTCTCTCCCGTGGCTTGGAACCGCCAGACGACCCGGATTCGCCCGCCGAGATCGCGAGTGCCGTATGTGCCCGACGGACCGCCTGGCTCCAGCTCGGTTGGGGCGCCGGGACCGTACACGCGCCCGTTCTCCGAGACAGCGACGTCCGAGATGAGCTCCCCGCTCCGGTAGGGGATCTCGCGAAAGCCGTACGTGAACGGAAAGTCGCTTCCGAAGGCGACGGAGATCCGCTCTTCGACCGCGACCCTGCCGTCTGTTCCCACTCCGGCCTGAACGTCGGCCCGGACGAGCTCGTACGACTGGGCGAAGGCCGTCGGTGCGACTGCGAGCGCGACAAGTGCCGCAACTGCAACCGCGAGCGGCCGCGAAGCGGACGCCTTCAGGGGTTTCGCGCGATCTGCGCCAACTAGAAGTCGACGACCGGGACCTCCCGTTGTGCCTCCTCTTCGACCTCGAAGAACTCGCGGATGCTGAACCCGAACGGTCCCGCGATGACCAGCCCCGGAAAGGTCTGGATCGCATTGTTATAGGTCAGGACCGAGTCGTTGTAGACCTGCCGCGCGACCGCGACGCGGTTCTCGGTCTCCGCGAGCTC
>JACCTK010000075.1 GCA_013812465.1 Actinomycetota bacterium | reverse complement strand
GTACCGACTCGGTCGAGCGGTAGACCTCACGAGGACCGGCGCCCTCGAGCGAGATGTGCACGGCGAACCCGTCACGGTCGCTCACGCCGGCGACGACGATTCCGGGCGCCTGCGCCAGTCCCTCGCTCCAACCGTGCGGAATGCCTTCGAGGAACGCGCGGGTCTCACCTCCGCCGAACGGCTGTACGAGCCAGCGCCCGGACTCGTCGCCGCTCTCGTCCTGAAACCAGACGACGCCTTCCCCATCGAGGGTCGGCGTCCCGTCGATCACGCCCACCGAATGCTCGGTGACCTGCCGCCGTGTGCCGGTGGCTGCATCCCAGGCGTGGACCTGCCAGATCCCCGATTGATTTGTCGCGTAGACGACTCGATCCGGAGCGTGTGGAGACCACTCCGGCAGAAACGACACGGGCGCGCGAAAGCGCTGCTCCCAAGGCTCGACGCTCACCCGAACGAGGCTAACAGCCTAAGATCGCCGCGATGCTCATCGCCGGCAACTGGAAGATGTTCAAGGGCGCGCATCAGGCGCGCCAGTTCGCGGCGCAGATCCGGCGCCTCGACGATCGCTCGCCTGAGGTCGACGTCGTCGTCTGCCCTCCATTCGTGTCGCTCGAGACGACCATCCAGGGACTCGGCGAGGGAAGCAACGTCAGCGTCTATGCGCAGAACGTGCACTGGGAGCTCGAGGGCGCCTACACGGGCGAGGTCTCGGCGCCAATGCTGCTCGAGCTCGGGGTACGAGGGGCGCTAGTGGGCCATTCTGAGCGGCGGCAGCACTTCGGCGAGACCGACGACGGCGTCCGCCAGCGAGCAGAGTCTGCGCTCGAAGCGGGCCTTGCCGTGATCGCATGTGTCGGGGAGACCGAGGCCGAGCGCGAGGCCGAGGAGACCGAGGCCGTGCTCGAGCGCCAGGTCTCGACCCTGCCCGAGCACGAACGGCTCGTGATCGCCTACGAGCCCGTATGGGCGATTGGCACCGGGCGCACGGCGACCCCCGAGATCGTGCAGCGAGCGCACGCGTACATCAAGTCCCTGCATTCCACGCGAGTGCTGTACGGAGGATCGGTGAACGCGGAGAACGCCCGCGTGCTGCTGTCCCAGAACGACGTGGACGGGGCGCTCGTCGGCGGCGCGTCGCTAGACGTGCAGTCGTTCGAGGCGATCTGCCGCGCGGCAGCCGAAGTCGCCGGCGAGTGAGCGATCTCGTCGCGCTCGTCATCCTGGACGGGTGGGGGCTTGCCCCGCCAAGCCCTGGGAACGCCGTCGAGCTGGCGAATACTCCAGTCTTCGACGCCCTTTGGAACCGATATCCACACACGATCTTGCAGGCATCCGGCCCGGCGGTCGGGTTGCCCCCAGGACAGATGGGCAACTCGGAGGTGGGACACCTGACAATCGGCTCGGGACGCGTGCTCTTCCAGGACCTGATGCGCGTGAATGTCGCGATCCAGGATCGCTCGTTTTTCGCGAACGACGCGCTGCGGGGCGCCTTTGGCAGGGCGCACGAGCGCGGCGGGCAGGTCCACCTGCTCGGCCTCGTCTCCTACGGGGGCGTCCACTCGCACATCGACCATTTGCGTGCGCTGATCAAGCTGGCCGCGAGCGAGGAGATGAGCCGGAACACCTGGATTCACGCATTCACCGACGGGCGCGACGTCTCGCCGCACTCTGCCGCTAGCGATCTCGCCGAGCTGCCCCGCGAGCGGATCTCGACGGTCTCGGGCCGCTACTACGCCATGGACCGAGACAGTCGCTGGGAGCGCACCGACCGTGCCTATCTCGCGATCTGCGCCGGAGAGGGTGAACTCGCCGACGACCCGATCGACGCGATCGAGGCGAGCCAGGCGCGCGGGGTGACGGACGAGTTCGTCGAGCCCGTGGTTCTGACCGGACGGCCGCGACTCGACCCCGCGAAGGATTCGGCGATCTTCTTCAACTTCCGGCCGGACCGCGCGCGTCAGCTCTCGCAGCGGCTACTCGAATCCGGCGTCGACCTGACGACGATGACGCGCTATCGCGCCGACTTTCCGTGCCCGGCGGCGTTCGGCGAGCAGGTCGTCGAAGACACGCTCGCAGAGGTCCTCTCGCGAAACGGCCTTCGCCAGCTTCACGCCGCCGAGACCGAGAAGTACGCGCATGTGACGTACTTCTTCAACGGCGGCGAGGAGCGTGAGTGGGAGGGAGAGACGCGGATTCTCGTGCCCTCACCTCGCGACGTCCCGAGCTACGACCTCGCGCCGGAGATGTCCGCAGACGAGGTTGCTACACGGTTCTGCTCCGAGATCGGAGACGGCTACCGGTTCGCGGTCGTGAACTTCGCCAACCCGGACATGGTCGGGCATACCGGCTCGATTCCAGCCGTCGTCCGAGCGGTGGAAGAGACCGATCGCTGCTTGGGGAAGGTCCTCTCTTGCGTGGTGGAGGCAGGCGGCAGATGTTTGATTACGGCGGATCACGGAAATGCTGAGGTAATGCTCGAGCCCGACGGCGTTAGCCCGCATACGGCGCACACGACGAATCCGGTGCCGCTTATCCTCACTGACAATCGGTTTGCGCTGTCCGACGATGGCGAGCTTTCGGACCTGGCGCCGACAATCCTCGCTTTGCTCGGCATTTCCATTCCGGCCGACATGGCCGAAACGTCCCTCGCAACGAGCCTGTAAAGGCCCACGCACAAACCCCTTACACGACGCGCTCTATAATCGTCCCGACTACATGTCGCTCCCACAACCAGACCCCGGAGTCCTGCGCAAGGCGCAGCGCGGCGATGAGCGTGCCTTCGCGATCATCGTTCGGACCTACGAGCAGCCTGTCTTCAACTATATCGTCCGACTCACGGGTGACAGGAACCTCGCCGAGGATCTCACGCAAGAAGTGTTCTTGCGTGTTTTTCAGGGTATCTCCGGCTTCTCGCTTCGCTCGCGCTTCACGACCTGGCTTTTTCAGGTGACGAAGAACCGGGTTCTCGACGAGCTCCGTGCGCTGGAGCGGCGCCCAAAGGCGGTCGTCCAGCTCGAGGACATTCCTCCCCTCGAGGTCGTGGACGCCCCAGCCGAGCGCGCCGAGACGATCGACGCTCTCTGGCGGTCGGTGGAGCGGCTGAATCCCGATCTGAAGATGGCGCTCCTGCTGCGCGACGTCGTCGGTCTCTCGTACACGGAGATCGCGGAGTCGCTGGAGGTCACGCTGGCGACCGTGAAGTGGCGGATCTACAAGGCGCGCGAGGAAGTGCAGCTCGCGCTGCACCGAGACGGCGTGGTGGTGCCCATCCGCTCCGCCCCGTCCGCGAAGGCCGCCGAGCTCGTGTAATTGCGCAAGACCGGTATCCGCTAGCGCGGATGCCGGTCGCGCGAAACCAAGACCCCTTATGTCGAGGCGGGATTGGAAGTCTCGGGGTGTGAAGTCGGCTGCTGGACACACTCGTTGTCCGCAATTCCGACCTGTGCAAGATCCCTGAAGGCGGCCGCTGTCGTGGCCGCGGCGGTCCACTTGCGCGTCTGTTCACCTGGCAGCCGCCTACGATGGCGGCGTGGCCATCACCGATCCTGTCGCGCGCCTCGCCGACGCCCTGACCGAGTTCGCTGGCGCGCCCGTCTCGCTCGAGCGTCCGGGCGACGCCGACCACGGCGACTACGCGACGAACGTCGCGCTGAGGCTCGCGCCCACCCTAGGGCGACCGCCGCGCGACATCGCGGCGGAGCTCGCAGGCGAGTCGCTCCGGCGAGATCTCGTGGAGAGCGCGGAACCGGCGGGGCCGGGATTTCTCAACCTGCGCGTCTCCGACAGCTGGCTGGTGGCGGCATTGAATGAGATCCTGGCGGCGGGCGAATCCTTCGGCACGGGCACAGCCGCAGATCCCGAGCGGATCCAGGTCGAGATGGTCTCCGCCAACCCCACGGGCCCGCTGACGGTCGCTACGGCCCGCAATGCCGCCTACGGCGATTCCGTCGCACGGCTGCTCGCGTTCGCCGGCCACGAGGTCGAGCGCGAGTACTACTACAACAACTCGGGGACGCAGATGGAGCGCTTCTACGCGTCGATCGAGGCGATCCGGCGCGGCGAGGAGCCTCCGGAGGACGGCTACCACGGCGACTACATCGCCGAGCTCGCGAGTCGGCCCGGCGATCCCGTGCCGCCAATGCTGGCTCGAATCGAGTCGACCCTCGGACGCTTCCGGGTCCACTTCGACAGCTGGGCGTTGCAGAGCGACGTGGAGACGGAGATCCCCGCGGCGATCGCGCTCCTCGACACCTACGAAGCCGACGACGCCGTTTGGGCGAGAACGAGCGCCCACGGCGATGACAAGGATCGCGTGCTCATTCGTTCGGACGGGACTCCGGGCTATTTCGCCGCCGATGCCGCCTACGTCCGCCGCAA
>JACCTK010000053.1 GCA_013812465.1 Actinomycetota bacterium | reverse complement strand
CCCCCCCCCGCCCGCTCCTCTGGGGAGAGGCCTAGCGAACTACGATCTCGATCGTGTCCGTGCCGGTCAGCCCGCCGGAGTCGGTGACTGTCAACCGGGCGCGGTAGGTGCCGGGCGTGCCGTACCGGTGTGTCACTGAGGTCCCGGTCGCGTCCGTCGTTCCGTTGCCATCGAAGTCCCACGCGAGTGCGAGCGCCGTGGGGGCGTCGGAATCGTCGTACGAGCCGCTGCCGTCGAACCGCACCTTCTGGTTCGCCGTCGCGGACGTCGGCTTCGCCTGGGCCACCGCGGTCGGGGCGATCCCGACCGGCCCGACCTCGCCGGCGCCGTAGTCGAACCTGCCACATCCCGATCCGACGGTGAAGCGGACGTCGCCCCGCAGGTTCCCTGGCAGGGTCTCCGGCCCGACGTCGTCGCCGATCAGCGCGAGCACGTCGAACGTGAGGCAGTCGAAGTCGAGATGCCAGCGGCTGTCGCCGTACGAGCTCTCGTCGTCGACGTAGTTGTCGATCCACCCTCCCGGGCGTGCGGCCGTCTTCGAGTCGGAGAACCGACTGTCCCCGGCAGCAGCCGTGAAGGCAGCGTCGTCGAGATTCGGAGCGACCGATCCCGGCTGCGGCTGCGAGTCGAGTGGCGACTGGTTCGGTGTGTCCGTCGCGGTCTCGCCCGTATTGCCGTAACCGGCCGACTCGTCTGTGTACGTCAGGAGCAGGCCGGGGAAGAACCCTATCGGGGCCCGGTCGTTCTGCTCCTTGCCGCTCGCGTCGAAGCCGGAGCGATCGCGCATCTCCAGGTAGTACGCGTGATCCTGCTCTGCGTCGTCGTCCGCGTCGACGTATTGCCATCCCGCCGTGCACTTCAACGCCACCTGGAGGTTCTCGCGGCAGCCACCGTTGAAGATCCGGCTCTCGTCGGCGCCGTTCTCGAAGTCCGAGCTGTAGATGACCTGATCACCCGCCTTGACGACGACGTCGTCGATGAACCAGCCCGGGCGTGCGAGGCCCGGATCCGTGGAGTACGTGAAGCGGAGGACGGACGCCTTGCCGGCGAGCGTCGACAGGTCGTACTCGTCGCTGACGAAGCCACCCTGCGAGTACCCGCCCTCGAGCGGGTTGCGGTCGGCCGCGAAGGTGCCGTCGACATACGACTGCGTTGCTCCCGTGAGCCCGTTCCCGTACTTCGCCTGGCAGGCGTTGTCGTTCGGGTTCAACGCGCCAGGCGTCGAATAGCCCTTCGCCGAGGCGTGCGACCCATACGAGGAGCCGCCGTCGGAGCTCGACAGGACGAAGCCGTAGTCGTAATCCCACTCGATGTCCCAGAGCGACTTGAACGTCAGCGTCACGGGCGTGCCGGCCGGCACGGTCGCGAGCTCGGGCAGATCGATGTCGAGGTTGCGACCGCTGATCGGGGCGCAGCCGAAGTCGTTGCCCGAGCGGGTCCACCAGACGTGCGAGGCGGATGCCGTGGAGGCGACCTTCGCGGTGTCGATGATCTTGCGACCCGGCAGCTTGGCCACGTACGCCTCGCCGTTCGCCACCGTCGGACCGGCGAGCGAGTACGGCTGGCCGCTCGGGGTGACCCAGTCGATCCGGTGCGTGTTCGTCTTCGAGTCCTGCCAGCCGGAGACGGTCGTCTCGCCGGGCCCGAGGACGCGTGGGACGACCCACCCGAGCTCCTGCTTCGAGTAGACGTCCATGTTCTGCGACTTGTCGGTTGCCATCAGGTTCCAGTCGCCGTAGGTCGAGCGGCCGGGGGCCGAGTAGAAGTCCGGCAAGCCGAGCGAATGGCCGTACTCGTGCGAGATCACGCTCGCCCGCTCGATCGCAGACTCCGGATTGACGTTGTATGGGCCGACACGGACGTAGACGGGGAACGCGGTAGCGGCGTTCGTCATCGAGCTCCGCGAGCCGTCGGTGTAGTAGAGGAGCCGGCCTGCGTTGTCTCGCAGGTGGTCATCGGAGGTGTAGCCCGGCAGCCCCGTCTCGGGATCCTCGAAGTAGTGCTCGAGGCTCGAGGAGTGCGGCCAGATGTTGTCGTACGGCGACGCGGAGACCTGCGAGGCGCCGTTCCCGCCGGAGCCGACGAAGACCATCATGAAGAAGTCGACGACGCCGTCCTTGTCGGTATCGAAGTCGGAGTAGTCGATCTCCGGGTCGGCGATCAACGCCGCGTCATAGACCCCCTTTGCGATCGGGCCGCAGGCGCCGTCGATGAAGGCGGAGTTCGGAACCAGCACGTTCGCGAGGCTGGTCTTGTCCCCGCCGTAGTAGCCGGTATCGCCCGGCAGCTGGTAGTAGCCGTTCTTGATCCGCTCCCCGTAGAGAGCGGTGCCGGCCAGCGGCCCGATGGTCGTGCCGTAGCAGGCCCCGCCTGGAAGCGGGGTCGAGAAGGCGAAGCCCTTCTCTTGCCGGTGCGGGCTCTTCCAGCCGACCTCGAAGTCAGCAGCTGCGATCGCGGCTGAGGGAACCGTGCCGTGAGGGAAGAGCTGGCCGAACGAGATCTCCTGGAACAGGTTGTACGTCGAGCCCGGAACGTTCGGGGAGTTGATCACGGACAAGAGCCGCTGCGCGGATCGGGAGGTGTCGTGCTTGCGGTCGCGATAGTCGACTGGCACGACCGGGAAAGGCCGGAAACCGTAGCGGGCGGTGTCGTAGGTGCTCTTGGGCGGGATCACCTTCGGCCCCTTCGACTGATCGACGACCGTACCGCCGCCGGTCGAGGTGAGAGTCGCGGTCGTGGAGAGGTTCTTCCAGACGATCTGCGGGTCGTCGCGAAGCGAATCCGCCTTCGCCTGGACGACGAGCGTCCGGATCCCGGGTCCTGCATCCGTCCGGGCCGGCACCGTGCCGACGCTCCATGAGATCGAGCCGGGGGTGAGAGCCGCCGTGCCCGAGCCGGTGACGGGAGTCGCAACGGTGAAGCTCATCCCGTCGGCGGCGGGTAGAGCCACGACGGCACCTGCGCGGTCGCTGAAGCTGTAGTTCTTGACGAAGACGCGGAACGGATACGAGTCACCCGGCTTGACCCAGCCGACGGACGAGACGAACGTGTTCTCGAGCACGAGATCCGCCGGCGGCACGGAGAGCGTCACGAAACCTGCCGGCGCCGAGGTCGCACGCCAGGCACCTGTTGTCAGGCTCGTCGAGGAAGCGTTGACGAGCTCGAGGCCGATCGTGAGCTCGTAGTTGGTATCCGCGGTCGCGGTGAGGCCGCCGGTTGCGCTCGGCGGCAGGAGCTCCGCGATACGGCCGGCGCCGCCCTTGTTGGCGGTGAAGGGGCCGTAGGGGCCGCGGGCCTGCCCGCTCGGCGTGATCACGCGGAGCGAATAGGTGCCGACGACGTCCCGTTTGGAGGTGTCTGCCCCGACATCGTCCTGCTCGTAGAGGTGACCTTCGATCGGGATCGGATCGCCCGGCCGGTAGCCGCCGATGCGGTTCTCCGCGTCGATGCTCGCGCCGAGGGCCTGGTAGTAGATCTCGCCCGCGCCGGTGGCCGCGACACCGTCGACGGTGGCTATGAGAGCGACCCTCCCGGGCTTCCACGTTGCGGCTGGAGAGAAGCTGAACGACCAGGCGGTGGTGGTCGCGGAGTACGTCGCCGCGGATGACCCGACGGTGCTCCCGTCCTCGGCAACGAAGGTGACGCGAACGATGCTCGTGGGAACGGCGCCGGAGATCTTGACGTTTCCGAAGCCGCAGTCGAGCCCGTCGAAGTACGTAGCCGCGAATCCGACCCCGGTGCACGCTGGCTTCGGCTGCGGAAACTTGTTGACGACCCAGCCACCTGCGGCCGCGGCCTCACTCGCCGCACCTGCGGGCACTGTCGCCTGCTGCAGGACGAGCACGAGCGTTGCTGCGAGCACCATCAGGGCTGCCGACATGCGCAGTCGTGGCGACCTAGCTGTCACGAGCTTCTCCTCCGTCGAGGCGCCGCGTGTTCTCTCTCGAGCCGCGTCGGCGTAAATTGGCTGGAATGGCGGCCGTAACCTAATGCGGAATTACGATCTACGCAACCTCAATTTGCGCGAGAATCGACTGACGAATCAATCGAACCCTCACTCGTAAAGCCGACTGACGAATCAATCGGCAAAGAATAAAGAACCATCCGGTTTGCGAAGGAAAGAATCGATATAACTCTCCCGCGAATTGCGCGTCGCTGAAGTCGACCTCATCCGCGCTAACCAGGAGGTACCTCGCTTGCCATCGTCCACCGGTCCCCTCGTCCGACTGCTGGCGGTGCTGGTCGCCGCCTCCGCCCTGGCCGCCTCCCTCGCGGCATCCTCTGCGCGCGCAGAGGATCTCTTCGCAACACAGGTCGTTCGTGTGAACGTGCCCACGCAGGCAGACCGCGATCGACTGACAACGTTGGGCGTGGATTTGACCGAGCACGCCGGGCACACGTATGTCGAGGTCGTCTTGCACACGCTTGATGACGCCAGTCGCCTCGCCGCCGCCGGCTTCACCTGGGTCGTGACGATCCCGGATCTCGCGATCCGCGAGCAGCAGAACAACCAGACGAACGCCCGGTACGCAGCCGCGACGGATGACTCGCCGCTCCCCTCGGGGCGCGACGGCTACCGGACGCTGGCCGGCTACCAGGCCGACCTGCGCAATCTCGCTACCGCCAATCCGGCGCTCGTGAAGCTGATCATGCTCAGCCGACGGACGCTGGAGGGCCGCGAGATCCTCGGGGTCGAGATCAGCGAGAACGTCGCGGCACGCGACGGCAAGCCGACGTTCTTGATGATGGGCCTACACCATGCGCGCGAGTGGCCGTCCGGCGAGCATGCGATGGAGTTCGCGATCGACCTGGTCAAGCGCCACGCGGCCGGCGATGCCCGCGTTCGCGGCTTGCTTGCGAAGACTCGCGTCCTCGTCGTTCCCGTGATCAACCCGGATGGGTTCCACCAGTCCCGCAAGTGGGGCGACCTGGTCGACATCCGGGAGGTCGATAACGGCGGCACGGTCACGATCCTCGGCAATCCCGGAAACGCCTACAAGCGCAAGAACTGCAGGATCGCCGACGGCGTCGACACGACGCCGGAAGGCGCGTGCGAGCCCTCGAGCCCCGGCGGCTTCGGCATGGGCGTCGACCTGAACCGCAACTACGGTGGGCTTTGGGGCGGCCCCGGCGCGTCCGAGATCTACGCCGAGCCGGACTACCGCGGCGCCGCGCCCTTCTCGGAGCCCGAAACACAGGCGGTTCAAGAGCTCATCTCTTCGCGGCACGTGACGACGCTAATCACAAACCACACCTTCAGCAACCTCGTCCTGCGCCCGCCGGGCATCCGCTCGGCCGGCGAGACGATCGACGAGACGGCTCTGAAGGATCTTGGGGCCCGGATGACCGCCCAGAACGGCTATCGGAACATCCACGGCTGGCAGCTCTACGACACGACCGGTACGACCGAGGACTGGTCGTACAACGCGACCGGCGGCTACGGCTACACGTTCGAGATCGGTCCCGACGAGTTCCACCCGCCGTTCCCGAAGATGATCGACGAGTATCTCGGCGCCGGCATCTACGCCGGCAAGGGCAACCGCGAGGCCTACCTGCTCGCGCTCGAGACCGCCGCCGACCCGCTGCACCACTCGCTCGTCGCCGGGAAAGCGCCGACGGGGGCGGTCCTGCGCCTGACGAAGTCGTTCGACACCGCGACGTCCCAGCCAACGCCCATTCGCGACACACTCGTCTCCACCATGGTCGTCCCGCAGGGCAACAAGTACACCTGGCACGTCAACCCGTCGACCCGACCCGAGGTGATGGAACACCGGGTGCGGATCCTGGCCCAGGAGCCCACACGCGAGCAGCGGTTCAGTTGGACGGGCGCGTGGCTGCCCGGTGACCACGTCGATTTCGAGTTCTCGATGCCGGAGAACGGCGTCGGAGCCCTGAAGGTGAACCTCGACTGGCCGACGCCCGACGATCTCGACCTCGAGGTCTACTACCGGAACCCGGACGGCTCCCTCGTCCAGGTCGGGAGCTCGGGCGAGTTCGTCCTCTCCAAGGAACAAGCGCTGATCGAGCTACCGGAGCCGGGCGCCTACGTGCTCCGCGCGATCAACTTCGCGTCGGTGACGCCGTCGTTCACGTTGACCGCAGGCCTCTACGGCGCTGTCGGCGAGGACGTCTTCGGCGGCGGGATCGTCGAGCGCTACACGCTCACGTGCGAGCGCTCTGACGGGACCGTGCTGCAGACGGCACAGGTGACGGTCGACCGCGGCCGCTCGCTGCGGCTCGACCTGAAGGAGTGCACGCGCCGTTTCGGCGGCTGACCTGCACGGCCGGGGTGCGCGAGAGCGATGCCCCAGCCACAACCACCCACCATGACGTCACTGTCAGCAAGTCGGCGCGGTAGTGCTTGACCTCAACGCTAGCGTTCCGGGGCTCGTGCGCAGAGCGGGCTCACAAGGCCGTAGTGGAGGGCAGCACCCGACGTCAGCGACGAATAGATGCATCCGCCAAGTGCTCCGCGAGCTCGGAAACGCCGGCAGTATCGAAGGAACGGAGCGCCGACCGCGGAGCCCGCTGGCACTGCCTCCGCTACGACCCTAAGATCGGCCGCCCAACCAACCGCACCGCAGCCGGACGCTTCAGTCTCATACGCGGTGTCGAAGACAAACTCGACCACGGCCCGCAGGCACCTTCTTCTGAGACGACAAACCTCGCTCTAGCAGGGACATTCGAAGCGGATGGAGGGACTCGAACCCTCGGCCTTCTGCATGGCAAGTGTGGGCAGCGTTCGCGCGACTTCGCGCCCGTTCGCTGAAAGTCCGTATTTGCAGGTCATCCTCAGATGCGACCGAACGCGAGCGAACCCGAACGAACCGCGAGCGTGACCACTGTGACCACGGCTCTCCGCCTCAAGGCGGGCCGCCCCCAGTCTCATCTCAGCGTTATCAGCCAGATAGCGACCCGGCACGGTGCGTCACGCCTGACCTACGCCTGGAGCGCGGCTGCCGCAAGTTGAACGTCCCGTAACTGGAGATCGTTGTCTCGAGGGCTAGATGGGCGAGCCAGCGAGTTGCTGCCCTGTCGTACTTCGGGGATCCTTGGACGTGGAGAGCGCAAGCAAGCCGAGAACGTCTCGGAGCGGCAGTCGTGAGCGAGGTGTTCACAATTGGTCAAGGGGCACGTACACCAGTCGTTCCTGCGAGTCCACCTGCCGTTTGCAAGCCAGCGGTAATGCGGAGGGCAGGAGCAACGAGGCATAGCCGCGGCGAGATCGTCGAGAAAATCTGACGCCGGCGCCACGCCTGATACCACGAGACGGTCGCGGACGAGTGCAAGCGACGTACAAGAGGTGACGCTCAGTGGTGTAGACGTCGACCCAGCCCCGTGGACGCCGCCAACTACCGAGCTGCGTCGAGCTCGTGCAACAGCTTCGTGGAGCCCTGCACGTCGGAGAAGAGAAAAGGTGACGACTCCCGATGGAAGGTCGCGGCGCACATGGTCATGATGCATTGACAGGTCCGCGTCGACTGATGCATGGTTGGGGAGATTGACCCTGGTCGTGCGCCGCGTTTCACCCGCATTGTGACCAAGCCCGCTTCGTCCAACCGCAGCACGTCGTCCGGCGCTGTGTCGGGAGCGGTACACGGCTCCGAGCGTCTTCGAATCGCCGTCGTGGCGCCGCCGTGGTTCGAGATTCCGCCGAGCGGCTACGGCGGGATCGAGCGCGTCTGCTTCGACCTGGTCGAAGGACTGGTCGACCGGGGCCACGACGTAACGCTCGTGGCAGCCGGGACGAGCAGGACGCGGGCGCGCTTCGTCGCTGCCCTGCCGGCCCCGCCGCCCGGGCTCGGAACACCGGAGGCTCCCGTGCAGGAGGTCAGCTACGCGGCAGCGGTCGGGCGGCTGCTCGCGGACGCACACGTCGACGTCGTCCACGACCACGCGCTGGCCACACCACTCACGGCTCTGCGTGCGGCAGTTCCGACGATCATCACAGCGCACGGGCCCACCGGCGGGTCGATCGGCGAATACTTCCGGGCGCTGGGGCTCCCGCTCGTCGCGATCTCGGAGGCGCAGCGGCTGGCGGCGCCCGACCTCCCCTGGGTCGGCACGGTGCCGAACGCGATCGTGGTCGACGATTTCCGCTTCGAGGAGACGAAGGACGCGTACGCGCTCTTTCTCGGCCGCCTGTCGCCGGAGAAAGGCGTGCACCTCGCGGCCGCCGCGGCCCGCACAGCCGGCGTCCCGTTCGTCATCGCAGGCAAGTGCAACGAGGAGCTCGAGCGGGCGTACTTCGACGAGTTCGTCGCGCCGCTCCTGGGGCCGGACACGACGTGGATCCGCGAGATCGGCGGGACACTGAAGACGGAGACGCTCGCGCGCGCTCGCTGCCTCGTCGTCGTCCCCCAGTGGGAGGAGCCGTTCGGCCTCGTCGCGATCGAGGCGCTCGCGTCCGGAACGCCCGTGGTGGCGCTGCGAAGAGGGGCACTACCTGAGATCGTCGAGCACGGCCGCACGGGGTGGCTTTGCGATCACGTCGACGAGCTGCCGGACGCGATCCGCCGCGCCTCCGAAATCGATCCGCACGCGTGCCGCGCAGCCGCGGTCAGCCGCTACGACGTCGCGAGGATGGTCGACGGTTACGAGCGTATCTACCGTCGCGTCGTCACGAGCCGCGCCGCCTAGATGGCGCTGCACGACTGGATCCCGCCGAACGGCAACGAGGCACTCGCGAGAAATGGCTATGCGCTCCTGACCGACCTCGAGGATCCGGAGTACGGCCAGATCGTCCAGTCGCTCGAACGATTCCAGGCGGAGTTCCTCGCGCGGACGCGGACGCTCTGGGACGACCAGTTCCCGATCCCGCCCGACGCGCTCGGCCACTTCACGCGCCAGTGGGAGTATCCGTACGCGTGGGCGAACCTGGCCTCGGCGAGCGGGCGGTTCCTCGACGCAGGCTCCGGGTTCACGTTCCTCCCGTTCGCCTTCGCGGCGGGCGGCTTCGACGTCGTCTGCTGCGATGTGGACACCGAGGCGATCGGGTACGAGGAACGGTTCACACGGGCGAGCGCACTGACGAACTACCCCGTCCACTACGAGGAGCACCTGCTGGAGGAAATGCCGCATCCAGACGACTACTTCGACGCGATCGCCTGCATCAGCGTCCTCGAGCACGTGGCGTCCTCTCGCGCCGCGATCGTCGAGTCGCTGGCCCGGGTCGTCAAGCCCGGCGGCCGCGTCGTGATCACCTGCGATGTCGACCTGAAAAGGGCCGACGCACTGCTACTCGAGGACGCGGCCGACCTGCTCGTGGAGTTCGAACGCCACTTCGAGCCCGCCTTCCCGCTCGACCTCCGTCGTCCGCCGGCGCTGCTGACCAGCGAGAGCTTCCTGCATTCGTCGCCTTGGCGCCTGCCGCCGCCGTGGCGACCACCCAACGGCTCCACGAACGGGCCGGCGAACGACGAGTTTCGCGCGATCACGGTCCTGGGGCTGACCGGCATCGGACGCACTGATGGGTAGGGGTTGGCTGTCGCGCCTGCTCGGCCGGTCGCCCGCGGAGCAGGCCCCTCGTCCGGACTCCGTTGACCGGGGGCTGGAGAAGTTCTTTACGGACGCCGTCGAGGCGCGGGAACGATTCGAGTCGCTCCTGGCGGCAGACGTGCTTCCGCGCCGGATTCTCGTTGTCCACGGCAAGGGAGCCGTCGGGAAGACGAGCCTCCTGCGGATGTACCGGCTCACCTGCCAGGCCAAGGGCATTCCCGTCGCTCTCGTCGGCGCCGACGACGCGCACTCTCCCGTCGACCTCCTCGACCGTTGGGCAAGCGATCTCCGCGACCACGGTGCGCCTCTGCCGACGTTCGCGGACAGCCTCAAGCGGCTCCACGCCCTCCATGCGAAGGTCGAAGCGAAGGCGGGCCCCGACCCGGCGAACCAGGTGACGGAGGGCGCGGCGAAGGTCGCCGTCGCAGCCGTAAGCCTGGTACCCGGCGTGGGCCCGATCGCAGCCACGGTCGGACCGGAGGCGATCGAGGCCGTTCTGAATATGGCCCGCGCGCTCCTCGCAAAGGACGACTACGAGTTCTTCAGCGACCCGACGAAGCGACTGACACGCGACTTCCTCTCCGACCTGGAGAAGGTCGCCGCGCAGAAGAGGCCCGTGTTGATGCTGGACGCGCTCGAGCAGGTGACCGCGCTCGACGAGTGGCTCCGCGATCTGATCAGGGCGTTGCCGCCGAAGGTCCTCGCCGTGGTCGCGGGGCACGACGTCCCAGACTGGAGCCGCGCCTGGCCCGAGTGGTTTGCCGAGGCGGAGATGCTGCCGCTGCACGAGATGTCCGACGAGGACGTCGCCGAGCTCGTGCGCCGGTACTACGGCCTCTTCGGCCGGGGCGACGCCGACGAGGAGTTCGTCCGCGACGTCGTTCGGTTCGCCCGCGGTCTTCCGGTCGCAGCAACTACGATGGTCGAGCTGGGAGTGACGCATGGGTTCTCGAGCCTCGAGCTTTCGAACCCGGATGTGATCGGCGACCTCGCAGAGAGGCTGCTGCGGGAGACACCGGCGGAGCTACGGCCGGCACTGGAGGGAGCAGCGGTGCTGCGGTATTTCAACTCCGACTCGCTCAGCGCGCTGATCGACGACGCCCCGGCCAGTCTCTACGACGACCTGCGGCGCTGGCCTTTCACGCGCCCACGCCGCGAAGGGCTGGCCGTTCACGAATCGATCCGCGACGTGATCACGGAGGCCCTCCGCCGGAAGTCGCCCGAGCGGTTCAAGGAGCTCCAGGAGCGCGCCGCAACTCATTACGCGCGCCTGCTCGAGGGTGCAAGCGGCGAGGAGCGTGACCGCCTCGGCCGCGAGTGGCTGTACCACTCGGTCCGCGCGGATGAAGCCGCCGGGATCGAGGACTTCGCGCGAATCGCGGAAGAGCTCGTTCACGCGCAGTGGGTCGGGCGGCTTCGCGGCCTGCTCAACGACGCCAACACCTACCCGCTCCAAGCGGAGGGCTCGCGTCTCTGGCTTCAGTACTACAACGCGCGCCTCGAACAACTACTCGGCCAAACGGCCGCGGCCGAGGCCGCGTTCGCCGCGATCGGCGAGCGCGACCAGGCCGCACGGCGCCTGCGTGCGTACGCGCTCTGCGACCTCGGCACGATCCTCGCCGCACTCGACAGGATGGCGGAGCCGAACGGCGACCAGCGCGCCGCCGAAGTCGTGCAGCGAAGTCTCGCGCTTCAGCCCGAGCTCGACCCCAAGCTCGTCACCAACCACGTCACGTTGATGAGCATCAGCAACGCCCGCTCGGCGTGGTCCGAGAGCACGACGCATCTCGACGCCGCGCGCACCTGGGCAGAGGCCGCGAAGGACACCTACACGCTCGTGCTGGTCGACCGCCTGCACGCGGCCGTCTCCGGCCTGCGAGGAGACTGGCGCGGCTACCTCGATTCGCGCCGGCGGTACCGGGAGGAGTCAGCGCGTCTCGGCGACGTCCCGGTGCTGCAGATGCACATCTCGTACTTCACGTGGCCGCTCGTGTTTATGGGCCGCTGCCGCGAGGCGCAGGAGTCGGGCGAGAAGGCGCTGGAGCTCGCGATTCGCCTCGAGGAGCGCGAGCTGATGATCACGATCCTCGAGAGCGCTGGGCTCGCCTGCGGCCTCCAAGATGACCGCGCCGGCGCCGCCGAGCACTTCGACAGGGCGAACAACTTCTTTGAGAACTTCCATGTGCGCGAGGCCGAACTGGAGGCAGGCGCCGCCGACCGCTACCTCCGCGCGATGCTCAGCTTCCGTGGTCTCGTCGCCATCCGTCAGGGGCGGCTCGACGACGCCGCCGCTGATCTGCAGCGGGCGCTCGCTGTCAAGCAGGCGATCGGCGACCGGACCGGAATGCCGGAGGTCCACGTGTGGAGGGGACGGGTCGGCGAGCTGCGCCGCGATTGGGACGCGGCGGGCGCGGAATACGACAGCGCTTTGAAGCTGGAAGCAGTCGGCCGCTCCTACTTCCACTGCGACGCGTTGGCCGGGCTAGCCCGGGTGCGCTTGTCGCAGGGGCGCAACGGCGAGGTCGCGCCGCTCGCGGCCGAGGCCGAGAGGCTCGCGCTGCAGTACGAGTACAGCGACATCCTCGCCTCGCTGAAGCTCGCGCAGGGTCACCTCGCGGCAGACAGCGACGAGGCGCTCGCCTGCTTCGAGCAGGCGCTCGTCCACGCGCTGCGGTTCAACCGCTTCCTGCTGGACGAGGTGCTGGCGGGCCGCGCGGACGGATCCGTGCTGCGACCGGTGATCCCCGCCTTGCTCGAGCGCGATCCGCACTTGCTGGAAGCGCTGAGTGCGCGGTGGCAGGCGGCGACGAACGACGTCGTCGGCGAGACGGTCTCGCCGCTGCCGGCCGGCGCGGCGCTCATCGAGGCGGAGCGCGTCGCGCGTGCGCGCGAGCCCGGGCGCGGCGGCGCGCAGCGTACGGTCGTCGAGCAACTCGAGAGCGCCGCGATCTAGCCCGCAGGCCGCGGTCTACCGGAGCTGCTCGAGCCGCTCGCGGTACTCGTCAATCGATCTCGCCGCGGGCGTAGCGCTCGGCGAGGATGTCCCTGGCCCGCTCGGCGCCGCTCCCGACGAAGCGCGATGCTTGCTGCTTTCCTGCTAGAGGGAGAGCTTCGGTGAAGCGCATTGCTGTCCTCGGCGCCGTGTGTTGCCTTTTGTCAGCCGGGCTCGTCCTCCGGGCACCCACCGCTGGCGCCATTGTCAACGGAAGCCTGGACACGAAATATTCGAGCTCGGGGGCCCTGGTTCAGGTCGACGCGGAAGGGCGCCTGCAGGCTCGATGCAGCGGCTTCCTCGCATAAGCCCACAGTGTTCATCACCGCACAGCACTGCTTCTTCGTTTTCGGCGTTCCCGACGGCGGCCCTGCGACGGTGAGCTTCGATCCGGTGGTAAACGACTCATCTTCTGTGCACCAGGGAGTCGCGCGCTACAACACCGCCGTGGGCACAGTCCCGCGCAGGGACGCCCACGACGTGGGTGTCGTCGTTTTTGTCCGCGCCGGTCACCGACCGCGCCCCGATGAACCTCCCCTCACTCGACGGGCTCGTCACCCTCCAGAAAAGCGGCCAGCTCGAGCCGAAGGATCCGGTGCGCCTGGTCGGCTACCGCGCGGTGGCGGTGTCGTCCGACTCAGGCAGTTCACCTTCACCAACGAGCGCCGAACCACGCTCGCGGAGTTTCAGACCCTGCAGCCGGGGTTCATGGTGATGCAGTAGAAGAACGGCGGGGCCTGCTTCGGCGACTCGGGCGGCCCCAACATCGTCACCGTCAATGGCCGGGAGATCGTGGGCTCGATCACTAGGCACCTCAACGCGGGCTTCGACTGCGAGACGGGACTCTGGGGATACCGCCTCGACACCCCTGCGGCCCGCGACTTCCTAGGAAAGTTCGTCACCCTCCCCTGAGCCGATCGTTCGGAGTCGACGTACTCGGCGAGGCGGGCGACAGCCGGGAGGCTGCCATTCGGGTTACGGTGCGGGTCGCCACGCCGGCCAGTCGTTTCATTCCGCGATGTCGTTAGGCGCCGCTCCCTGTCCCCATCACGGCTGATGACGATGAGGTCGGACGAGCCGTAGCGACCGCTACTGTATTCGAAGCTCGAAACGGCGATCCACCGTCCATCAGACGACCAGGCTGGGTCAGCCTCGATAGCCGCGTTGCCTGTCAGCGACTGTGACCATTTTGTGACCACGGGCCCGCACTCGCCGTTTCTTAAATGACAAAACCCGCGCAGTAGCAGGGAAATCAGAAGCGGATGATGGGACTCGAACCCACGACCTTCTGCATGGCAAGTGAGCGCAGCGTTCGCGCCCGTTCGCGCCCGTTCGCTGAAAGTATCCCTTTGCAGGTAGTTCTAAGATACGACCGAACGCGAGCGAACCCGAACGAACGTGGAGCGTGACCATTGTGACCACGGCTTGCGCCTCAAGAGGGTCCGCAAAGTCGCAGACAAAGACGGGAAGCTGCGTCGGCCGCTGAGTTCCTGCGCGAGTTCGATGACGCGGCGAGGACATACGCGAC
>JACCTK010000035.1 GCA_013812465.1 Actinomycetota bacterium | reverse complement strand
CGACGATCGTCCTCGGAGGGACCTCGCCCCTCACGGGCCCGGCGGCGGCGTACGCCTCGGTCGCTCGAGGCGCCAAGGCTTACTTCGACTCCGTCAACGCCAAGGGCGGCGTCGCGAAGCGAAAGCTCGAGTACAAGATCGTGGACGACGCCTACAACCCGGCGCAGTCCGTCCAGGCGACGCGCCAGCTCGTCGAGCAGGACAAGGTCTTCGCGGTCTTCAACTCGCTCGGCACCGAGCAGAACATCGCTGTCCGCGAGTATCTGAACCAGACCAAGGTGCCGCAGCTCTTCGTCGCCTCCGGCGCGACCACCTGGGGCCGCGACGCCGCCAAGTACCCGTGGACTATCGGGTTCCAGCCCAGTTACCAAGCGGAGGGCTGGGTCTACGGCCAGTACGTCTCGAAGACGCTGAAGAAGGCGAAGATCGCCGTTCTCCTCCAGAACGACGACTACGGCAAGGATCTCCTCGCGGGCTTGAAGCGCGGCCTCGGCCGCTCTGGCTCGAAGGTCGTGGCGTCGGAGTCATACGAGGTGACCGCTCCCGACGTGCAGTCGCAGATCGCCAAGCTCCGGTCCTCGGGCGCGAACGTCCTGGCGATCTTCGCCACGCCCAAGTTCGCGATCCAGGCCTACGTCTACGCGAGCCGGCTCAACTGGCGCCCGAAAGTCATCAACAACTCGGTCTCGGGCGCCTCGAACATCATGCTGCTCGCCTCCGAGGGCGGAAAGAACAAGTCGATCGAGGGATCGATCTCGCTCAACTTCCTCAAGGACCCGACCGACCCGAGATGGAGGACGGATCCGGGGATGAAGACCTATCGCGCAGTGATGGCGAAGTACGCCAAGGGAGCGAACGTGAGCGACGTCTACCACGTGTACGGCATGGCGGTCGCGTTCGAGACGGTGTCGCTCTTCAAGCGCCTAGGCCCGAACCCGACTCGAGCGGGACTGCTCGCGCGCGCACGCTCGATCACGAGCCCGGCGAACCCGTTCCTCCTTCCTGGGATCGCGGTGAGGACGGGCAAGGGCGACAACTTCCCGCTGCAGCAGGGCCAGCTCCAGCGGTGGACGAAGGGCAAGTGGGCGCCGTTCGGCGGGCTCTGGGAGTCGAGCCGGCTCTAGCACCTCACACCGAGGTCAGGCTGAAGCCTGACCCCAAGCCATCCACCCGAGCTCTGCTTTCAGCCTGACCCCAATCATCCACCTGGGGTCAGGCTTCAGCCTGACCCCGCTCTTAGGTGTCAGCGCACCGCGGAAGGAAGCTCCTTGACCGTTAGCTCCTCGGACTGGCCCGGTTCGCCCCCCAATGTTCGTAGGGTGAGCACATGCGCGCCTTCGCCAGGATCCTCGCGGTGCTGGTGGCGGCGCTTGTGTTTTTCCGCGGTGTTGCTCATGGTCGTTGCCGTGATTGATGTCCCCCGCGTTGACCTCGATCTCGATGGGCCAGATGCCGGGAGCGCGCTGCTAGACGCGCTCACTCAGGGGGTGTTGAGCCTAATGTCTTGGAGACGTCCGGTGCGTCCGTGTGCGGGTTTCCGCCGCGCTCATCGACCTACCGCCTCTCTCACGATGAGGTCATGGTGCGTGCTCGCCCGTTGCCTTGACGAGGCGAGTTATCTGACCGCGATTGGCCTCCATCTCGTTGAAGAGTCCACGCTGGAGATCACCGGTCGCGAGACGAGCAGCAGCGTGGACGTAGCTTTCGTATCGAGTGACGGGGAAGTGGGAGAGAGGCCGTGGTGGGAAAGCGCTCTCGTGCTCGCTTTGTGGGTGTCCGGGATCGCACTCCTTACGTGGCTCGTCGGATTCCGACTTCCGTTCCTGCGACTGACTCGACGGTCATAGCTGGGCGATAGCGAGGACTCGAATCGCGGCTCATCTCGTCTCCTCTTGCTCATGGTGGGCGAAACGCTGGTGACAGTCACCAAGAACCGGTGACAGTCACCCAGCCTCCGGTGACCGCTGTCACCTTGTTGTCATGAGACGAATGCGTACCCGCATCATCGACGTATGCTCGCGAAGAACGTGATCGCCGTCGCCGATCTCCTCGCTGCGCCCCTGGACGAGCTCCTTATCGAGGCGCGGCGATTGCGGCGCGGGCCGCTGGTCACGTATTCGCCGAAGGTATTCATCCCGCTGACGACTCTGTGCCGGGACGTTTGCGGCTACTGCACCTTCGCGCGGCCGCCGAGGCGTGGGGAGCGGGCGTTCATGACCGAGGACGAAGTACTGGCGATCGCTCGGGTTGGCGCTGTGGCCGGCTGCCGCGAGGCGCTCTTCACGCTCGGGGACAAGCCCGAGCTGCGCTACAAGGTCGCGCGTGAGGAGCTTCGAGCGCTCGGGTGTGAGACGACGATCGAGTACCTGGAGCGCTGCGCTCGGCTCGTCCTCGAGGAGACGGGCCTTCTCCCGCATCTGAACCCCGGCGTCATGACCCGCGACGAGCTCGAGCTCCTGCGTCCCGTCTCAGCCTCGATGGGGATCATGCTGGAGACGGCTGCCGATCGGCTCGGGGAGCGGGGAGGACCGCATTGGGCGTCTCCGGACAAGCTTCCCGCACGTCGCCTGGAAACGATCCGGCTCGCCGGTGAGCTCCGAATCCCCTTCACGAGCGGGATCCTGATCGGGATCGGCGAGACGCGCGAGGAGCGGATCGACGCGCTGCTCGCTCTGCGTGCGCTCGGCGAGGAGCACGGGCACGTCCAGGAGATCATCGTCCAGAACTTCCGCGCGAAGCTGGGGACGCGCATGGCTTCGCATCCGGAGCCCGAGCTCGACGACCACCTGTGGACGATCGCGGTCGCGCGCATCCTGCTCGGCGCCGACTGGCACGTGCAGGCGCCGCCGAACCTCGCCTACGACGACTTCCCGCGATTGCTCGACGCAGGGATCGACGACTGGGGCGGGGTTTCGCCGGTGACGATCGACCACGTCAACCCCGAAGCGCCCTGGCCCGAGATCGAGCGCCTGGCCGAGGCGACGCGGAGCCGCGGCCTCGGGCTCGCTCCACGCCTCGCGATCTATCCCGAGTACGTCGCTGACCTCGGACGCTGGAGCGATCTGGCGGTCGCAACGCACGTCCGCCGCGCCGCCGACGCGGTCGGGCTCGCGCGCGACGACGCCTGGGCGCCGGGCGAGCCGGGCAGCGTCCCCTTCCTCGTGCCCCGCGACTGCGTGCCGCTCGAGCTCTCCGGCGACGAGCTCGGCGAGGATGAGATCACACGCTTGTTCGAGTCGCGCGGACACGAGATGTACCGTGTCTTCGCAGCTGCCGACCGGCTCCGCCGCGAGACCTGCGGCGACGAGGTCACGTACGTCGTCACCCGGAACATCCAGTACACGAACGTCTGCTACTTCCGCTGCGGCTTCTGCGCCTTCTCCAAGGGGAAGCTGGCGCGAAACCTGCACGGCGCGCCGTACCTCGTCCCGCGGGAGGAGATCGTCCGCCGCACTCGAGAAGCCTGGGAGCGAGGCGCGACCGAGGTTTGCCTGCAGGGCGGGATCCATCCGGCGTTCACGGGCGACTACTACGCGGACGTCGTGCGCGCGATCAAGGATGAGGTGCCAGACATCCACGTGCACGCGTTCTCCGCGCTCGAGATCTGGCAAGGGGCAGCGACGCTTGGGGTCGGTCTGGAGGAGTACCTCGCGCACTTGCGCGACCTCGGTCTCGGCTCGCTGCCCGGCACCGCCGCTGAGGTGCTCGACGACGAGGTGCGGCGGATCATCTGCCCCGACAAGGTGACGACCGCGCAATGGCTCCGGGTGCACGACGCCGCGCACGGGGTCGGCCTCCGGTCGAACGTCACGCTTATGTTCGGCCACGCGGACACGCCGCGGAGCTGGGCGTGCCACCTGCTCCGCGCTCGCGAGCAGCAACAGCGGTCGGGTGGCTTCACCGAGTTCGTGCCGCTGCCGTTCGTGCCGATGGAGGCGCCGATGTACGAGCAAGGCCTCGCCCGACGAGGGCCGACCTTCCGCGAGACGCTTCTTGTGCACGCGGTCGCCCGCCTGGCGCTGCACCCGTGGATCACGAACATCCAGGCGTCGTGGGTAAAGCTCGGCCCTGAGGGGACGCGCGAGGCGCTCAGGACAGGAGTCAACGATCTTGGGGGAACGCTGATGAACGAGTCCATCTCGCGCTCGGCCGGCGCCGAGCACGGGCAGGAGCTGCCGCCCGAAGCGATGGAAGAGCTGATCCGGTCGGCGGGCAGGGTTCCGCGGCAACGCACGACGCTCTACGGCGAGCCGTCAGAGGAACGCGTGCGCGCCTCGTTCGGCGCGGAGCCGCTCGCCGAGCCCCTCAACCCGCCGGTGCAGGACGCCGGCCTCATCGCGCCGCCGCGGCTCGTGCGCCCGGGGCTCATCCGATCGGGAGCGGGTTAGACCTCTAGCCCGAGGAGATCGTCGATCGTCTCGCGTCGGCGGATCAGCTGCGCTCCTGCCTGACGCACGAGCACGGCGGCAGGGCGCGTGACGCCGTTGTAGTTCGAGCTCATCGCCAACGTATAAGCACCGGTCGCTGGAACGGCGAGCAAATCCCCACGTCGCGGCGACGGGAGCAGGACATCGTCGATGAGGACGTCTCCGGACTCGCAATGCATGCCGGCCACGCTGACGAGCTCGTCGAGATCCTCATCGGTACGCAGAGCGCTGAGGGCGGTGTAGCGAGCGTCGTAGAGCTGAGGGCGCGGGTTGTCCGACATCCCGCCGTCGACGGCGACCCAGGTCCGCGCGTCGAGGCGTTTGACCGAGCCGACCCGGTAGAGCGTGACACCCGCTCGACCGACGAGGCAGCGACCGGGCTCGAGCCAGACGGTCGGCTTCGGCAGTCCCAAGGCGCTGAAAGCCGCAAGCGCGGTTGCCGAGGCCGATGCAGCGAGCTCGGCTGCGTCCGGCACTTCGTCGTCAGGGTGATGCCTGATTCCGAAGCCTCCGCCGAGGTTTGCGACCCGGGCCTCCCAGCCGAGCGACCTGTGACACGCTGCGGTGAATGCGGCAAGTCGGCGGATCGTCTCCGCCTGAGCTGCGAAATCCGGGAGCTGCGAGCCGACATGGACATGCACGCCGAGCACGTCGATTCCGTGGCTCAGCGCGTCCGCTAGGACGCCCTCTGCCTGCTCCGGCGGAAGCCCGAACTTCGAGCCATGGTGCCCGGTGACGATCGCCTCGTGCGTGTCGGCGTCGACGCCGAGCGTCACGCGCACCAGAGCTCGGTCGATGCCTGCTGCGGACGCCAGCGCGGCCTCGTCGGGCGCGTCCAGCACCACGCAGGCTCCCTCTGCGGCCGCGCCCGCGAGCAGCGCCTCGTCCTTGTTGTTCCCGTGTACGACGAGATCCGCGCCCGAGAGCCCGGCTTTGAGTGCGAACGCGAGCTCGCCGGCCGCTGCGACGTCCGCGCCGACCCCTTCTTCCCGAAACAAGCGGAGCAACGCGACGTTCGGAAAAGCCTTCGTTCCGTAGAAGACGCGTCCATCCTCGCATGCGGCAGCGCGGAGGGCGCGCGCCTGCTGCCGGAGGGTGTCCTCGCAGTAGACGACCAGTGGCGTCCCGTAGCGCTCGGCAAGCCCGGAGGCATCGAGGCCGCCGACGTGGAGCTCGCCGCGCTCGATTCGAGCGGAGTCAGGGAAGAGCTCGAGCATCGGCCGATTTTGCCTGTTACCCTTTTCCCCGCATGGTGCAGCTTCTTACGTAGGCAGGGAGCGGGCGCGGCGAGAGCCGCGGGCGTTCCCCTGGAGCCTCTCGTACGAGAGGCTTTTTTGTTTCACGAGACGAATTGAGAGGGCGATGGAGCAGTACGACGCGAAAAGGATCGAGGAGAGGTGGCAGCGCGTCTGGCGCGATGAGCACGCGTTCGAGGTTTCGAACGACCCCGTGCGCCCGAAGTCCTACGTTCTCGAGCAGCTGCCATACCCGTCGGGAACGCTGCACATGGGGCACATGCTCGTCTACACGATCGGCGACGTCGTCACGCGCTTTCGGTCGCGCAACGGCATGCAGGTCCTGCACCCGCAGGGATTCGACGCGTTCGGCTTGCCGGCGGAGAACGCGGCGATCAAGGAGGGTGGCCACCCGCGCGAGATCGTCGAGCGGAACATCCGCGACATCAAGGCCTCGATGCGCCGGATCGGATGGGCGTACGACTGGACGCGCCAGCTCTCGACGCACGAGCCGGAGTACTACCGCTGGCAACAGTGGCAGTTCCTGAAGTTCTACGAACGCGGGCTGGCCTACAGGAAAGGGGCGCCGGTCAAGTGGTGCCCGAACGACCAGACGGTGCTTGCGAACGAGCAGGTGCACGACGGCCGCTGTGAGCGCTGCGGCGCCGAGGTCGAGTCACGCTCCATGGAGCAGTGGTTCTTCCGGATCACGGACTACGCGCAAGCGCTGCTCGACGATCTCGACACGGTGGACTGGCCCGAGTCGATCAAGGCGCGCCAGCGGAACTGGATCGGCCGATCCGAGGGCGCGGAGATTTTGTTTCGACTCGAGGAGCTGGACGAGGATGTCGCGGTGTTCACAACGCGTCCGGACACGCTGTACGGCGCGACCTTCTTCGTCCTCGCGCCCGAGCACGAGTTGATCGCAGGAATCAAATCGGCGGAGGTGCGCGAGTACGTCCGGCGCAGCGCAGCGAAGAAGACCGGGGAGCGCGCTGCCGCCGCCGAGAAGACCGGCGTCTTCACGGGACTCCATGCGGTCAACCCGGTGAACGGCGAGCGGCTGCCTGTCTACGTCGCGGACTACGTCCTGATGGACTACGGGACGGGGGCGATCATGGCGGTTCCGGCTCACGATCAGCGCGACTTCGATTTCGCCGCCGCGTTCGATCTGCCGGTCCGGCATGTCGTGCGTCCTGCCGACGTCGACCCCGACGAAAGCGCGGCCTACGTCGAGCACACTGAGGGCGAGGTGCTCGTCAACTCGGCGGAGTTCGACGGCCTGCCGGCGAACCAGGGGGGTCGGAGGATCGTCGAGAGGCTCGCGGCCGAGGGACGCGGCCAGTTCTCTGTCAACTACCGCTTGCGTGACTGGGGCTTCTCGAGGCAGCGGTACTGGGGCTGCCCCATCCCGGTCGTCCACTGCGACGCGTGCGGGATCGTTCCGGTGCCTGAGGACGATCTGCCGGTTCTCCTCCCCGACGTCGAGGACTACAAGCCGAAGGGGCGCCCACCGCTCGCCCAGGCCGAGGACTGGGTGAACGTGTCCTGCCCGGAGTGTGGAGGCTCAGCGCGGCGCGAGACCGAGACGATGGACACGTTCGTCGACTCTTCGTGGTACTTCTTGCGTTACTGCGACCCACGTAACGATGCGGCGCCGTTCGATCGCGCCGCAGTCGACTACTGGAACCCCGTGGATCTCTACATCGGCGGCGTCGACCACGCGACGATGCACATGATCTACGCCCGCTTCTGGGTCAAGGTCCTGAACGACCTCGGACTGGTCGGCTTCCGGGAGCCGTTCGCGCGGTTCTATTCGAACGGCTGGGTCACGCTCGGAAACGTCAAGATGTCGAAGCGTGCCGGGAACATCGTCGGTCCGGACGACTTCGCCCAGCGCTACGGCGCCGACGCCTGTCGTTTGAACATCCTGTTTCTCGGCCCGGCCGACCAGGACATGGAGTGGACCGAGGCGAGCGTCGAGGGCATGACGCGGTTCGTCCGCAGGCTCTGGAGCGTCGTCGGGGACGTCGCGGAGCGCGCGCCAGCGGGCGATCCCGAGGGTGGCGAGCTCGCGCGCAAGGCGCACGCGACGATCGCCAAGGTCACGGATGACATCGGGCGCCGGTTTGCCTTCAACACCGCCATCGCCGCGGTCATGGAGCTCGTGAACGAGATCTCCCGAGACCGCGCTGGCCGCGACGCCCGCTTCGCCGTCGAGACGGCGGTGTCGCTCCTACAGCCGTACGCGCCGCACGTCGCGGAGGAGCTGTGGGAGCTTCTCGGCCGGGAGCGGTTATGGGAGGCGCCCTGGCCCGTGGCAGACCCCGCGCTGCTCGTGGTCGACACGGTCGAGGTCGTCGTCCAGGTGAACGGGAAGATCCGCGATCGGCTGCACGTCGCGCCCGACCTGGACGAGGACGAGCTCGTCGCGCTCGCGCGTGGCTCCGAGCGCGTGCTGCAGCACCTGAACGGCGGCGAAGCGGCACGCACGGTCGTCGTTCCCGGAAAGCTCGTCAATTTCGTGACCTGACTCTCCGGCTAACCGGTGGGCCGAGATTGGCGCACTTCTTTGACGAAGGCGTTTCCCATGCGTGACTCGATGCCCGCCACGATGACGGCGTGCCCTCCATCTCCGTCACGCGGTCGACCGCGCTCGTCCTCGTAAGCGCGCTACTTGCGCTGCTCGTCCTCGCCGGCCCGCGCCTCGCGCGTACCGGCACCTCGAGCGCTCCCGAGATCGTGGCTCCCCTCGAGGCTACGGCGACTCCTGACTCGATCGCGTCTCACTCCGGGCGAGCGGCGCTCGTGGTGCACGTCGTAGGAGCGGTCCGTCGTCCCGGCCTGTACCGACTCCGAGACGGCGCGCGCGTCGCAGACGCGGTCGAGCGGGCGGGCGGGGCGACGCATCGCGCCCAGCTAGCGGCGCTCAACCTCGCCGCGCCGCTTGTGGACGGGATTCAGGTGCTCGTGCCGCGCCGGGTGGTTGCGAGTGGCGTGGGCTCGGCTGAGGCGGGGGAGGACCTGGGTGCTGCGACTGCCGGTCTCGGAGCCAAAACGAGCCTGGCGTCTGCGACGGCCGAGGAGCTCGTTGAGCTACCCGGGGTGGGACCAGTCACCGCGCAGAAGATCCTCGACTACCGGGCCGAGCATGGACCGTTCAGATCGGTGGACGATCTGGACGCGGTCCCGGGCATTGGTCCGACGCGCGTCGAGCAGCTGCGCGACCTCGTGACCCCATGAGGCGAGCCGTCGAGCTCCACTGGCCGGCGCTGCTCGCGGGTTCGGCGTGCGCCGGCCTCGCGGCTTCGAACTGGATCACGCTGAGAGGTCCGGGTCTCTTCGTGCTCGCGCTCGTCGCTCTGGCGGGGCTCTACGCTTGTGGCGGGACGGCGCGGGTGGCCGCGCTCGGAGCAGTGCTCGCTCTGACGGGGCTCTGGTGGGGCGGGCTGCGCCTCGAGGCGATGAGCCAGAGCGTGCTCTTGCCCGAGATCGGCGAGTCGGGGACGGCGCAGCTTGTCGTCACCGGGCCCGCGCGGCAGACACCGTGGGCAATTCGCGCACCGTCCGAGATTCGAGAGTTTCGTGGAAAGCCGTTGCGAGAGCGAGTGCTCCTCGTGCTTCCCGTTGGCCGCTCACCGCCGCGAGGGGCGATCCTGGAGACGGTCGTTCGCGTGTCCGAGCCGCGCAGCGCCGACAACGGCGGCTTCGACGAACGAGCCTGGCTCGCGCGCCAGGGGATCCACGTGGTCGCCCGCGCGGGCACATGGCGACAAGTGGGAAGTCGCGGTGGCGTGGCGGGCGGCGGCGATCGGCTGCGCAATCGAATCGAGCGAGCCGTTGGACGCGGCTCGAGCGGAGTGCAGCGCGCGCTCGTCTTGGGCGTCGTCCTCGGCGAGGACGAGGGGTTGCCGGAGCCCGTTCGGGACGACTTCCGGGCGTCCGGGCTCGCGCATCTGCTCGCCGTCTCCGGTCAGAACGTCGCCTTCCTCGCCCTCGGCGTCTACGGGCTCGGCTGGCTGCTACGGTTGTCGAAGGTCGTTCGCGAGCTCGCGACGCTGGGCGCGATCGCCGCCTACGTGCTCGCGGTCGGCTGGCAGCCGTCCGTGATCCGCGCAGGAGTCGCCGGCGCGCTGGCGTCACTCGCATGGTTGGCTGCAAGGCCGCGCGACCGCTGGCATTTCCTCGCGCTCGGAGCGCTCGTGCTGCTCGCGTGGGCGCCGACGTCGTTGCTCGATCCAGGCTTCCAGCTCTCGTTCGCGGCCGTCGCCGGGATCTTTGTCGGCGTCCCGCGAATGCGCGCGCGCTTGGAGGGCTACCCGCTTCCTGCTCCCGTAGCCGACATGCTCGGGATAGCTGTCGTCTGCGGCCTGGTGACGGCCCCGATCGTCCTCTTTCACTTCGGCGAGGCCCCCGTCTACACCGTCCCCGCGAATGCGGTCGCCTTCCCGGCGGCGCCGGCAGTGCTCGGCCTCGGGTTGCTCGCAGCGGCTGCCGATCCCGTGTCTCCACAAGCTGCCAGCGCGCTTGCCTGGCTCGCTGGCTGGGCTGCCGCATGGCTCGAGCTCGTGGCGCGGGTCTTCGGCTCCTTGCCCGGTGCGCAGGTCGGAGCTCGCACCGCGGTAGCCGCCACGCTCGTCCTCGGACTGGTCTGGATTGGAGCGCGCCAGACTCGGCTCAGACTTTCCTCCCGCTCGGCGGTCGTGTCCGCAGCGGCCGGACTCGTGCTGGTCACAGCCGCAAGCGCATGGTCGCTCCGACCCACACCAGAATGGCACGCGCCTGTTGGTCTCAGAGTCACGTTCCTCGACGTGGGGCAGGGCGACTCCGTTCTCTTGGAGACGCCGAGCGCAAGGCTCTTGGTCGATCAGGGGCCGCCCCAGGCGAACGTCGCAGGACAGCTGCGAAAAATGGGAATCCGATCACTCTCGGCGGTCGTCCTCACCCATCCGCAGCGAGACCATGTCGGAGGCGCTGCGGACGTGATTCGACAGCTGCAGGTGGGAGCCGTGCTGGATCCGGAGCTGGCTGCGACCGGGCCGGAGCGAGAGGAGGCGATCGCCGCGGCTCGGGGGCGCGGCGTGCCGATTCGCATCGTTCGCTCAGGCTCCGAGTTCAAAGCCGGAGGGCTTGTCGTCCGCGTCCTCTGGCCTCCCGATCCTGGCCTTCCGTCCGAGGATCCGAACCTCAACGCCACGGTTCTCTCGGCCTCGTACGGCGAGACCGATGTGCTTCTTCCCGCAGACGCGGAGTCGGATGTCACGGCACGTCTTCGTCTCGGCGCTGTCGAGGTCCTCAAGGTCGCGCACCACGGCTCGGTCGACTCTGGCCTGGACGAGCAGCTGCGCATCCTCAGGCCGAAGATCGCGGTGATCTCCGCCGGCCGGAACAACGACTACGGACATCCGCGGCCCGAGACGCTCGCAGCCCTCGCTACGGTTCCCGGTCTCGTCGTCTACCGGACGGACACGCAGCGCCGTGTGGTCGTCGAGTCGGACGGCCGCCGGATCCGGGTTCGAACGGAGGGATGAGAGCGTTATCCACCGCGGCGGATCCGGAACGTCGCGACGCGATCACACAGGCAAGGCTCAACGAAGGCGCTGCGGACGCTAACGAGGTACGGCGCAGCGGCCCGCCGGTTTCCGGCTCATCGAAGCTGAGCACGCCCCTCTGAGCTGAGCTCCGCATGGCACGAGGTCCGGCTGCGGCGGAATCTCTAAGGTGATGTCGTGGCGGACGCCCCCGACAAGCCCGTCTACCTTCTCACCGGCAGCGACCGCCCCAAGATCGACACGGCGCTCGCGCGCCTGCGCGGGCACTTCCTGGCGGAGGCGACGGATATCGTCAGCGCGCTCGACACGTCGGCCGAGGCTGCGGTGGCACTGTGCAACGCCGGCAGCCTGTTCGGCGACGCGCGGCTCGTCGTGGTTGAGGACATCGACGGGCGGCGCGACTCCGACGGCCGACGCAAGGGCGGATGGAAGGCTGCGGATAGCGAGGCAGTGTCGGCGTATCTCGCAGACCCCGCTCCCGCGACGGTGCTCGCGCTCGTCGGGGAGGCGGTCGGGAAGACGACGGCGCTCTGGAAGGACTGCGCGAAGGCGGGCTCCGTCCTCGAGTTTGCGGTGGCGAAGAGGGCGGTTCAGGGCTGGATCGTGGAACAGTTTGCGAAGCGGGGCGTCCGGGCTGAGCCGGAGGCTTGCGCGCTGCTCCTGCAACTCGTGGGAGAAGATCTGCACGCGCTCGCGCAGGAGGTCGACAAGCTCTCGACTTGGGCCGCAGGCGAGCCGATCGGCGAGCGCGAGGTCGAGATCCTCTGCGCGGCGTCGGCGGAAGTGCCGATCTTCGCCCTGACCGATGCGTGGGCCGCCCGCGATACCGCTCGTGCGCTGGAAGCGAGCGAGACCCTCTTCGAGCGCGAATCCAAACAACGTCGTGACACCGCGGCGCGACTCGCCGGGGCGCTTGCAAGCCACCTGAGCAGACTTCATTCGGTGAAGCGACTCGCCGGCGAAGGCGTCCGCTCTAAAGACGCCGCCGCGAAGCTCAAGATGAATCCGTTCTACGTGCAGAAGCTGTACGGCCAGGCTGACGCGTTCTCGGAAGAGGAGCTGCGCGACGCCACTGTGCGCTTCGCCGAGCTCGATGGCGCTCTCAAGGGCAAGAGCAAGCTCGCGCCGGATCTCGAGACTCAGCGCGCGCTCGTCGATCTGACGCGTCGCTGAATGAGCCCGAATGCGTAGGGGCGAGGCTCGCCTCGCCCTCGTCGGCCCAAGAGCTTACGAAGAGACGCCGGCGGCGAGCCTCGCCGCCTGCGATTTCTTGCGGGCGGCGGTGTTCCGATGCAGCGCACCTCTCGTGGCCGCGCGGTCGATCGTGCGGACGAGCTCACGATGCTCGGTCGCGATGCGCTCGGCGTCGCCTGCGCCGGCCGCCACCTCGAGCCGCTTCGTCAGCGTCTTGATCGTCGAGCGGTAGCGCAAGTTCTCCAGCCGCTGCCGCGCCTGGATCCGAACGCGCTTTTTCTGCTGCTTGATGTTTGCCAACGGATGTAAAGGTGTCGAGCGGGGAGCGCCCGACAGCTCGCGGGCCGGGCGATGGTAGCAGGAGCCAGGGAGCTCGAAGTGAAATCGGTCCGCAGCGCGTGGTGGCCGCGATCCGGCCATGCAGTGAATCGCCACCAAGCCGCGAGTGGGAGAATCGCCCCGGACGATCCATGGAGGAGACACCCGAAACGCCCATATCCACTCGCTCGGAGGAGGCCAGCAACAGTCGGCGCATCGCGCGCTCGACGGCCGTCTTCTCGCTCGCCACGGCTGTGTCGCGCGCGCTCGGCCTGGTGCGGGAGATGGTCAGCGCCTATTACTTCGGCGTCGCGGGAAAGATCAACGCCTTCACGGTCGCGATCCAGATACCGAACCTCGTCCGCGCTCTGGTCGCCGACGCGGCGCTCTCCGGAGCCTTCGTCCCGGTCTTCAGCGAGCTCCTCGAGCGCGGGGAGAAGCAGCGGGCGTGGCGTGTCGCCTCGACGCTCCTCTGGCTGACGCTCCTCGGCCTCGGGGCGGTGACCGCGCTCTTCATCCTGCTCGCGCCGCTTCTCATGCGGCCTTTCGGCGATCCCGGAGGCGACTTCGACCTCGCGGTCGGCCTCTCGCGGGTGCTCTTCCCGACGGTCGTGCTCCTCGGGCTCTCGGGAATCGTCGTCGGGATCCTGAACACGTACCACCATTTCGCGCTCCCGGCCCTGGCTCCGGTCGCGTGGAACCTCGTGATCGTCCTCGGGCTCTTTCTCGGGATCCCTCGCGTCGAGGAGGAGAACGCCGAGCTCTATCTCTATGCGGCGGTCGTGGTACTCGGCACGCTGGTCTTGCTTCTCTTGCCGGTTCCCTGGCTCCGTCGCCTGGACGGATCGCTGACGATGGTCGTCGACTGGCGCGATCCCGCGGTTCGGCGTGTGCTCAAGCTCATGCTTCCGGTGACGCTGACGATCGGGCTCATCAACGTGAGCTTCTTCGTCGACATGCTGTTCGCCTCGAGGCTGCTCGATCCCGAGCTCGCGCCGACGGCGATCGACAAGGCTTTCCGTCTCTACATGCTCCCGCAGGGTCTCTTCGGCGTCGCCGTCGTCACGGTTCTCTTCCCGACGCTTGCGCGCCTCTCCGCCCGCGGCGAGGAGGCTGGGCTACGCCGCGCGCTGGACAGTGGGCTCCGCCAGATCGCCTTCTTGCTCGTTCCGGCCTGTCTGGTCTCGCTCGCGCTCGCGGATCCGATCGTGAGGCTCGTCTACGAGCGGGGGGAGTTCAGGCCGAGCGACACTGCCGTGGTCGCCGACTGCCTGCAAGCGTTCTCGATCGGGCTGGTCTTCAACGGGTGGATGCTGTTGCTCAACCGCAGCTTCTATGCGATCCAGTCGAATTGGATTCCAACGTCGATCGCGCTCGGCACGGTCGGTCTCAATGCCGCGCTCGATGCGGTCTTCTACCGTCTTGGCATCTGGGGAATTCCGCTCGCGACGGCGACCGTGAACATCTTGGGCGCCGCAACGCTGCTCGTGATGATGCGTCGTCGGGTCGGGCTCGAGCACGTCGGGCGAACCCTCGCGGTCGTCGCGCGCATCGTGTTCGCTGGGGCGGTGGGCGCAGCGGGCGCGCTCGGCGTCTGGTACGGCCTCGACGAGTGGCTCGGGCGCTCGACTTTGGCGCAGATCGTGTCTCTCGTCGCCGCCCTCGTCGTCGCGGGGCTGGTCTACGCAGGCATCGCGCGGGCGCTCGGGATTCGAGAGCTGGAGGCGCTGCTACTGTTGCGAGCCCGGCGCCGCGATCCCACCGAGCGGCGCTGAATCTCTATGGAGCTTGATCGGATCCGCAACTTCGCGATCATCGCGCACATCGACCACGGCAAGTCGACGTTCGCCGATCGCATCCTCGAGTTGACGGGCGCAGTCTCGGAGCGCGAGATGCGCGAGCAGCTCTTGGACACGATGGACCTCGAGCGCGAGCGTGGGATCACGATCAAGGCCCAAGCCGTGCGAGTGCGCTGGCGCGACCATTTCCTAAACCTGATCGATACTCCCGGTCACGTCGACTTCAGCTACGAGGTCTCTCGCTCCCTCCAGGCCTGCGAGGGCGCGCTCCTCCTCGTTGACGCGTCGCAGGGCATCGAGGCGCAGACGCTGGCCAATGCCTACCTCGCGCTCGGCAACGACCTCGAGATCGTCCCCGTCGCGAACAAGATCGACCTTCCGCAGGCCGATCCTGACGCGGCCGCGGCCGAGATCGCCCAGCTCGTGGGCGAGTCGCCCGAGCGCGTGCTGCGTATCTCCGCGAAGACGGGGACTGGCGTGACTGACGTCCTCGACGCGATCGTCGAGAGGATTCCTCCCCCTTCGGGAGATCCTGGAGCGCCCGCCCGCGCGCTCGTCTTCGACTCGTCGTACGACCAGTACCGGGGCGTGGTGGCGTTCGTTCGCGTCGTCGACGGCCGCTTCGAGACGCGCGAGCCGCTGCGCGCGATGGTGCAGGGAACCGCGTTCGAGGCGGAGGAGCTCGGCGTCATGTCGCCTGGTCGAGACCCGGTCACCGCGCTCGGAGCGGGTGAGGTCGGCTACGTAGTGACGGGACTCAAGGACGTCTCGCGCCTGCGAGTCGGCGACACGTTGACCTCGCGGCGGCGGCCGGCCGCCGAGCCGCTCCCTGGCTACAAGGACGTGAAGCCGATGGTCTTCGCCGGGATCTTCCCCACCGACTCCGACGAGTACCCGGAGCTGAGAGATGCCCTCGAGCGGCTCAAGCTGAACGACGGGTCGCTCTCCTACGAGCCCGAGACGTCGCAAGCGTTGGGATTCGGCTTTCGCTGCGGCTTCCTCGGCCTGCTGCACATGGAGATCGTCCGCGAGCGCCTCGAGCGCGAGTTCGACCTCGACCTGCTGATCACGGCGCCGACGGTTGCCTATCGCGCGACGAAGCGAAGCGGCGATGTCATAGAGGTGCACAACCCCGCCGAGATGCCCGTCGAGGTCGACCTCGTCGAGGAGCCGTACGTGAAGGCGTCCGTGATCGTCCCCAAGGACTACGTCGGCCAGGTGATGGAGCTCGCCAACGAGCGCCGCGGGAGCTTCGACCATCTCGAGTACCTGAGCGAGGAGCGCGTGCTGTTGTCCTACGCCCTTCCCCTCGGCGAGATCGTGTACGACTTCTACGACCAGCTGAAGTCGAGGACGCGCGGATACGCCAGCTTCGACTACGACCTCGCCGGCTTCCAGCCGGGGGATCTCACCCGCGTGGACATCCTCGTCGGCGGCGAGCAAGTCGACGCGCTGTCGTTGATCGTCCACCGCGACGCTGCCTACGACCGCGGTCGCCAGCTCGTCGAGCGGCTGCGGAAAGAGATCCCGCGGCAGATGTTCGACGTCCCGGTGCAGGCCGCGATCGGGTCTCGTGTGATCGCGCGTGAGACGATCAAGGCGCGGCGGAAGGACGTGCTCGCCAAGTGCTACGGCGGGGACATCTCGCGCAAGCGAAAGCTCCTCGAGAAGCAGAAGAAGGGCAAGAAGCGGATGAAGCAGGTCGGTGGGGTGGAGGTCCCGCAAGAAGCGTTCCTCGCGGTCTTGAACCTCGAGTCGGAGCGAAAGCGATGAGCCCGGTTCGACACCTCTACGTGCATCTGCCCTTCTGCGCGCACCGCTGCGGTTATTGCGACTTCGTCACCGTGGTCGGGCGTCACTCCCAGCACCGCGCTTACGTGGACGCGCTGCTTGCCGAGCTCGCCCTCGAAGGCGACGTGCTCGCAGACCGTCTTGACACGGTGTTTCTCGGAGGCGGGACGCCGACGCTCACCGAGCCTGAGGAGCTGGCGCGGCTCCTCGCTGCGCTTCCCGATGCGATGGAGGTCACCGTGGAGGCGAATCCGGAGACCGTAACACCCGAGCTCGCGAGCCTCCTGCGAGCTGGCCGTGTGAGCCGGGTCTCGCTCGGCGCGCAGAGCTTCCGGCCTCATCTTCTCGAGGTGCTGGAGAGAAGGGCCCAGCCCGATGACGTCCGACGCGCGGTGTACCTTCTCCGTGATGCCGGGTTGGACAACATCTCACTCGATCTCTTGTACGGAATCCCCGGCCAGAGCGCCGCCGATCTCGTATCCGACGTGGCGGACGCTCTCTCGCTCGAGCTCGACCACCTCTCCTGCTACGAGCTCGAGGCGAAGCCCGGGACTCGGTTCACGCGCGCGCACGGGGACGAGCTCGAGCGACAGGCCGGGGCCATGGAGGGGTACTTCGAGACGGTGGTCGAAACGCTGACCGCTGCCGGGTATCGCTGGTACGAGACGGCCAACTTCTGCGTCGAGCCCGGCCGGGCGGGAGGAAGGGATCTCCGCGCTCAGCACAACCTCGCGTACTGGCGGGGGAGCGACTACCTGGGCATCGGCATGGGGGCGGTGTCGACGGTTGCCGGAATCCGGAAGCGCAATCGCCCGAGCCTGGCCGCGTACGCCTCGGCTGTCCGCACGGACACGCACGCGCCCGCGGACATCGAGGTCCTCGATCCCGAGACCGTACGGCGGGAGCGGCTCATGCTCGGCCTCCGGCTGGACGAGCCACTCGCCCTCGCTGGTCTCGACGGCGTTCTCGACCGCGATGCCCTACATCGGCTTGCCGAGCATGGATTGGTTGAGATCGCCGCCGACATCGGCGCCGGTCACATTCGTCTGACGCGCCGCGGCCGCTTCCTCGGCGGCGGCGTGACTGTCGAGCTCACGAGGCTCGAGCCCGCAGCCGCATGACGAAGAGCGCCAAGACGTCGTTTACTCGACGAGGCCGATGATGCAGGTTCCGACCTCGTCGAAGTTACAGAGGTCGCCGCTGCCTCCTCCCGACGACGAGAAGATTACGACGTTGATGAAGTGGCCCCAGACGTCGCCGTTGTCGAGGCTCTTGCGGTACCCGGGCGAGTACCAAGGGTGTGGCTCGTTGTCGGCGCACGGCGGATTGGTGCCCGTCTTGTCCCAGCCGGTGATGTAGAAGCCGGCGAAGTACTTGATCGGCACCGCGGAGCTGCTGCCCGACCCTTGGAACGTCCCGTAGTCCGTGACCATCAGCGTTACGTAGCGGGGATCGTTGGCCAGGTCGTACTTCGTAAAGAAGTCGGGGGAGTCGGCGAGCTCTTCCGGCCAATTGTTGGGCGCGCAGCTCGGCTGCGTGAGGCGTTGGGCGATGCCCTGCCGGAACGGCCCGATCTTGTCTCCGGTCTCGACGCGGACGCAGTCCGGGACCGGCGAGGGGAAGAAGGTGTCCGGTGGTAGGCCGGCGCCGTTCGGGTAGTCGGCGCACAGGAGGTCGGACCACTCTTTGTCCCCGTCCTCGTCCCAGTCGCCGTAGTTCTCGCGATACGTCGTCTTGCAGCCGTTTGCGATCTCGGTCTGGAAGTTGATGGACTTGTCGCAATCGACCGCCTGGTTTTGGCTGCCCGACGGGCTCCCTACGCGGAGGACGACGGGAGGTTCGAGCGGGCTCTCGATCTGGAACGGCGGCCGCAGGCCGACCGTTACGATGACGCTGGCGAGCGGGGGATCGCCGGTGTTCCGCGAGTTGGCATCCGGAACCGGGTCGACGGTCGTGAGCTTGAGGTACTCGACTGGGCCGGCGCCGCCCACGTCGGGTGGCGAGTAATTGGGTGGCGGATCCGCTGGCTCTGCGACGTACGGGTGGGCGACGCCTGCGAACGGTGGCGGCTTGTTGGTCACGCCGACCGGGAACTCGGTCGTGACGTTGATCGAAAAGGTCGACCGTCCGGAGAAGTCGTCGGCGAACTTCGCGTTTTGGGTGGGTCTCGTTTCCCAGATGGTCTCGTCGGCCGCTCCCGGCCCCCTGTAGGTCATCTCGCAGCCGTTCCTTCGGTTACACCCCGGCGCGTCGAGGGCGACGACGGCGGTCCGCGGGTCGAATGCCGGGTTGTCCCCGAAGTGGATGACGGCCCGGGCGCCGAGCTCGCAGTCTCCGGTCCGGATGAAGTACGGTGCCGACGGGTCCTCGCACGTCTTGTTGATCACCGAGACGTCCCTCACCACCGGTGCCGCGGGCGTCCCGTTCGCGTCGGACCAGCCGCGGATGAATGTCAGGCCGTCCTGGTTCCCGTCACCTGCATAGCACGAGATAAGTGGGTCCCCGGTGCAAAGGTCGGTCAGTGTCCCACTGAGATCCGGGAGGACCTCGACCTTCGAGACGAGGATGACGATGCCCGTGTTCTCGAAGCGGAGATCGACGCGCGATTGAGCGAAGGGGTCCGTGGGCGGCGTGGTGGTCCAGTCCAATCCAGACGTCACCCATTCCAAGAACGGGAGGTTGACATCGTCCCCCTTGACGAGCCTCTGCCTTGCGATGACGTCCCCGCTGTTCTCGTCGACGAAGAGCGCGGCAACGGCGGCGGGCTCGACCTCGGGCACCGCCCAAGGCAGCATGCCGTTCTGCTCGACGACCTGCCTGACCTCGATTCTCGCACGCCGCTTCGGGTCGGCCACGAACGGTATGAACCCGAAGAGAAGCGGCACGTTGTCGTCGGTCGCTTTGACGTCGAGAGATCGCTCGCTGCAAGGATCGCCGCCGGCTCCATCTCCGTCGATGTCCCAGGTGTAGTCGAGCCGCGCGCCGCCGTTCATCGGGTCGCCGGGTTGCCAGAAGCGGTCAGAGTTGAGGAGCACGTGCACGCTGCCCGGCTGCTGCACCTGGAGGTTCTTCGTTGCCGGGTCGCGCGTTGGGTCACCGGAATACGCGAGCGCCGTGTCGCGAGTCTGCAGGTGTTTCCTGTGAACCCACCAGTTACCGACGTCGACGACGACACTCAGGATGAGGATGAGCGGCAGGACCAAGGCGAAGAGCACGACGTATGCACCCCGCTCGCTCTGACTCTCGCCTCGTGCCGCAGTCGAATCCCCGGAAACCCGGGTGCCGCGATCTCCCCAGATTCGCCGCACGATCCCCCTTCCCCTCGTCCTGCCCCACGAGCATTGTGGGTCGTCTCGCGCGTTTTTCATAGGTCAGCGTCTGAAACGTGCCCGGCGGGACCCGTCGCTACCATCGGAGACGATGCTGCTTTCCACCCGCAAACGCGAGATTCTCCGCCGTGTCGTCGAGGAGCACGTCGCGACCGGGCAGCCTGTCGGCTCCCGCGCGCTCGTCGAGCGCTCGGGTCTCGAGGTCTCACCCTCCACCGTGCGTGGCGAGCTCGCCGAGCTCGAGTCGCTCGGTCTCCTGACGCACCCGCACACATCGGCCGGTCGGATTCCGACGGAGAACGGCTACCGCCTGTACGCCGCGGAGCTGATCGAGACGCTGGAGGGGAGGCCGGACGGTCTCGGAATCGATCTGCGAGGTATGCGCGACGAGATCGAGGACGCGCTGCGGACGACGACCGAGATGCTCTCTCGAGCGACCAGGCTGCTCGCGCTCGTCTCCGCGCCGTCGCTCGAGACGGCGTCGATTCGCCATGTCGAGGTGCTCGCCCTGCACCCGACGAGCGTCATGGTCGTCGTCATCACCTCGACCGGCGGCGTGACCAAGCGAATGTTCCGGCTCGAGGAGCCGGTCGATCGTGGCCTCCTCGCCTGGGCCTCCGAGTATCTGAACGAGCGGCTCGTCGGAGAGCGGCTCGGCTCGCGCTCGGTGCGCCGGCGGCTGGACGCGCCCGAGCTCGCGGCTCGCGAGCGCGCCTTCCTCGGACTCATCGGGCAGCCGCTGCTCGAGGTCGGCGCGGAGGAGGGCCTGCAGGTCTTCGTGGGCGGCGCCGCAGGCCTGCTCGAGGAGTCGCGGGCGGAGGAGCTCGAGGCCTCGATGCGGCTGTTCGAGCTCCTCGAGCGGCGCGCGGCCGTGCTCGAGCTCGTGAGCGAGGCTCTGGAGCCGCTTCGCGCTGTCGTCCACGTCGGTCCCGAGGTGGCCGGCGGTCAGCTCCACGACGTCTCGCTCGTCGGCGCGACGTACGGGATCCGGTCGACCGCGCTCGGCGCGGTCGGTCTGATCGGCCCGCTTCGCATGGACTACGACAAGGCGATCCGCACGGTGCGTGCGGCCGCCTACGAGCTCAGCCGGTTCGTCGAAGACGTGTACGAGGAGGAGTGAGGAACGGTGTCGACGACGCAACGCGACTACTACGAGGTGCTCGGCGTCAAGCGTGGCGCGTCCGACATCCAGGTCAAGAAGGCTTTCCGCGTGCTCGCGCGCGAGCTGCACCCGGACGTCTCGACCTCGCCCGACGCCGAGCAGCGCTTCCGTGAGGTCGCCGAGGCGTACGAGGTGCTCACCGATCCGGAGCGGAGGGCGCTCTATGACCGGCTCGGGCACGCCGGCTTGCGCCGCGGCGGGCTGGAGCCGAGCTTCTCGCACTTCGGTGACCTCTCCGACGTCTTCGCCGCGTTCTTCGGTGAGGATCTCTTCGGCGGCGCCGCGTCGCGGGAGCGCCGGTCCGCTCGCGGCCCCGATCTCCAAGCGGTCGTCGAGATCGACCTCGAGGAGGCGTTCAGCGGCCTGACGATGGCGGTTCCCATCGAGGTCGCCGTCTCGTGCGAGCGGTGCGCAGCCACCGGATCTGAGCCGGGCTCCGGCGCGCGCCAGTGCTCGACGTGCGGGGGCGCGGGGATCGTGCGGCGTGTCTCGCAGAACGTCTTCGGACAGTTCGTGCACCAGCAGACCTGCCCGGAGTGTCGCGGCCTCGGCCGTGTGCTCGAGAAGCCATGCGGAGATTGCGACGGTGAAGGGCGGCACGCGGTCGAGCGCAAGCTCGAGGTCGACGTGCCCGCGGGGATCCACGACGGCCAGCGGATCCGTATCAGGGGCGAAGGGCACGCCGGTTTTCAGAGCAGCGAGAGCGGCGACGCGTTCGTAGTCGTGCGCGTGCGGCCCGATCCCCGCTTCGTACGAGACGGCGACGACCTGCACACGGCGATTCGGCTGACGATGACGGACGCCGCGCTCGGCACGACCGCCCGCGTCGATGCTCTGGAGGGAGAGCTCGAGCTCGAAGTTGCCCCCGGAACGCAACCCGGCGCCGTTCGCGCCCTGCGCGGCCGGGGGATGCCCACGCTCCGCAGCGCTCGCCGGGGCGATCTCTACGTCAGGCTCGACGTCGCGCTGCCGACGAGCCTGACCGAGGAGCAGCGTCGCCTCTTGGAGGACTTCGGGCGCCAGGCCGGGCCCGAGACGTACAGGCCGGAGGAGGACGAGGACGAGGGGTTCTTCAGCCGCTTGAAGAGCGCGCTTCGCTGAGCGCTCGCGCTGAGTTGCTCCGGGTCTCGTTCCGGGTGCCCGCGGCCGAGGCGGAGATCGCTCGTGCGCGGCTCCTCGAGCTTGCGCCGACCGGCTTCGAGGAGTTGGACGCGGGCGAGGAGATCGAGTTGGCCGCCTACACCGACGCGACGGGCGAGCACAGGATCCGCTCCACGTTCGCTGAGCGGGTCGACTCGACGCCGGTTCTCCCCGGCTGGGAAGAGCGCTGGCGCGAGTTCCACCGCCCGGTGCGCGCAGGCGGGCTTTGGATCGGGCCGCCCTGGGAGGCGCCTCCGGCCGGCGAGCCCGCGGTCGTCGTCGATCCCGGCCGCGCATTCGGAACCGGCGCCCATCCCACCACACGGGCGTGCATCGAGCTGCTCGTCGCGCACGACCGCGGAAGCATCCTCGACGCCGGCGCCGGCTCGGGCGTGATCGCAGTCGCCGCGGCGATGCTCGGCTTCGAGCCCGTCTTCGCGCTCGACGTCGATCCGGACGCGGTCGAGGCTACGACGGCGACCGCGCGTCGAAACGGCGTCCAGGTGCGGATCGCGCACGGCGATGTCCTCGTCGACGCGCTGCCGGAGGTCGACCTCGTGGTCGCCAATATCGAGCTCCGTGCGATCGAGGCGCTCATCGCCCGCGGCCCGGCTGCGCGCGCCATCACCTCTGGCTATCTCGCGCACGAGGTCCCGCGCGCCGAGGGCTGGGCGCCGAGCGCGCGCCTGCAGCTCGATGGGTGGGCGGCGGATGCCTTCACCGCCGTGTGACACTGTGGCACAAGGCGGTGAGCTGAGCCAGGCTGTGCGTGGATGCGAGGCGCACTAAACTTGACTGCTCGATGGCGACCTTCTCCGCGCGCTTCCTGGGCTGCAAGGTCTCGTTCGCCGATGCGCAGGCGATCCGCGAGCGGCTGCTCGCGGACGGTCATATAGGGGTTGAGCACGGCGGCGATGTTGCCGTCGTCAACACCTGTTGCGTGACCCAGGAGGCGGTCTCGAAGTCGCGGCAGGCGGTCTCGCGCGCGTCCCGGACGCATGGTCGCGTCTACGTCACAGGGTGCGCGGCGAACCTCGAAGGAGCTTTCGCGACGGCAGCGCCCAACGTCGCCGTCGTGGGCGCGAGGAGCGAGGACCTCCCGGAGGCTGTCGCTCGAGACGTGGGCGCCATCGGCTGCGTGCAGGCCGCTGCCCGGCTCGAGCGGACCCGCGCCTTCGTCAAGATCCAGGACGGTTGCTCGTTCTCGTGCGCGTTCTGCGTGATCCCGCTCGTGCGCGGCGCCACCCGCAGCCGCAGGGCGGACGCCGTCCTCGAGGAGATTCGCAAGCGTGCCTTCCAAGGACATCCGGAGGTCGTCCTCACCGGCGTCAACCTCGGGTGCTTTCGCGACCGCGAGGCGGGGTACACGCTCGCCCGCCTGATTCGCGAGGCGGGAGCGATTCCCGGTGTCGAGCGCCTTCGGCTGTCCTCCATCGAGGTGAATCATCTGACCGCCGAGCTGATCGAGGCGCTGCGCGAGACCGCCTCTGTCTCCGCTCATCTGCACGTTCCGCTGCAGTCGGGCGACGACGACGTGCTGCGGGCGATGGGCCGGCGCTACACGTCGGCGCAGTTCCTCGCAAAGCTCGAGCCGCTCGCGGACTTCAATCTCACCTCCGATGTCATCGTCGGGTTTCCGGGCGAGGACGAGCGAGCGTTCGAACGCACGTTGCGGCTCGTCGAGCGCGCGGGAATCACCAAGATGCACGCCTTTCCGTACTCGCCGCGCCCCGGAACGGCCACTGCCGCGGCCGACACGGTTCCCGCGCCCGTGAAGAAGGAGCGGAGCGCCCGCTTGCGGGCGCTGTCCAGCACGCTCTGCAGGCGACGTTGGGAGACGAAGCTCGGGACGACGGATCGCGTGCTCGTCGACCGGCCCGGGCGCGGTTATGGCGATGACTACACGCCGTGGCTCCTGGACGCGGACGTCGGTCGGATGGTGCGGGCGCGAGCTGTGGCCCTGTCCGAGGAGGGCATCGTTGCCGTCGCAGCGTGAGGACTGCCTCTTCTGCCGTCTCGCGGTCGAGGGAGATCATGTCTCGAGCGCGGACGGATTCGTCGCGATCCGCGACATCAACCCCATCTCCGAGACGCATCTGCTCGTCCTTCCGAAGCGGCACATCGACACGCTCAAGGACATCGACGCGTTTCCCGACGAGGAGGTCGGGCGGATGCTCCGGTTCGTCGCCGAGACCGCCAAGACCGCCGGCCTGGACGACTACCGCGTTCTGGTCAACGTGGGCGCCGGCGCCGGCCAGACCATCTTCCATCTCCACTGGCACGTGCTCGGAGGCCGCGTCGACGCCGGGCGCGTGGCAACGGCGCTTGCAGGGGTGGGCTGATGAGCCTGATCGCGCGCATGGAAGACGAGCTGAAGGCGGCGAGGCTCGCGCGCGACGCGGATCGCCGGGACGCGCTCAGTCTGGTGTTGAACGCCCTTCGGAACGCCGAGAAGGAGCTCGAGCGCCCGCTCTCCGACGACGAGGAGCTGCAGGTGCTCCAGCGGGAGCGCAAGCGTCGCCTCGAGGCCGCCGATGCGTTCCGCTCGGGCGGTCGGGAGGAGCAGGCCGAAGACGAGGAGTACGAGCTCGAGGTCCTCGAGGAGTTCATGCCAGAGCCGCTCTCCGAGGATGAGATCGAGGAGATCATCGACGACGTGATCTCCGAGGTCGGCGCGACGAGCATCCGCGATCTCGGGCGGGTGATGGCCGGGGTCATGCACCAGCTCTCCGGCCGTGCCGATGGCTCGACCGTGAGCCAGCTGGTCAAGGAGAAGCTCGCCTGAGAGGAGCTAGATGCTTGATCGGAGATTCACGGCGGGCCGGATGACGGCCACGACACGGCGCCGGATCGCCACCCTCCCTCGCCGTCCAGGCTAACCAGCCTGCACGACGAGTGAGTGCGTCGCCCGGCTTGGTCGTGACCGCCCCCGGCTGCGCGTCGATCTTCGATCAAGCATCCGATCGAGCGTTGCGGGCAGTCGGAGGCGCCTCCGAGCTACGGGGACTTGCGGCGTTTGACGCGCCTACACTGAGCGTCGTGTCGCAACAAGTGCTCGATGTCTCCAACGAGGTCGCGGCCGAGCTCGCCGGGGTCGAGGACGGCGTGCTCGACGCGCTCCGCGAGCGCCTGGGCTGCACGATCGCGCTCCGCGGGAACCGGATCACGCTCGGCGGAGACGAAGAGCATGTAACCGCAGCCCGCGCCGTCGTGGATGAATTGACCGAGCTCGTCGAGGGCGGACACCAGATCGGCCCGGACACGGTCGGCGCGGTCCTGGCCGCCATCGACCAGGCCGAGGACGTCCGCGAGATTTTCGAAGACGTCGTCTGGCGCCACCGCGGCAAGAAGATCTCCCCCAAGACCGTCAACCAGAAGCGTTACGTCGACGAGATCCGCGACCGCACGGTGACCTTCGCGGTCGGCCCGGCGGGCACCGGGAAGACGTACCTCGCGATGGCGCTTGCCGTGGCTGCGCTCTCCGAGGGCGCCGTCGGTCGCATCATCCTCACGCGGCCGGCGGTGGAAGCCGGCGAGCGGCTCGGATTCCTGCCGGGCGACATGCTCGCGAAGGTCGATCCATATCTGCGTCCGCTCTACGACGCGCTCTACGACATGATCGAGGCCGAGCGGCTCACCGGCTACATGGAGCGTGGGACGATCGAGGTCGCGCCGCTCGCGTTCATGCGTGGACGCACGTTGAACGACTCATTCATCGTGCTCGACGAGGCCCAGAACACCTCGCCGGAGCAGATGCAGATGTTTCTCACTCGCCTCGGCTTCGGATCGAAGATGGTCGTGACCGGGGACATCACGCAGATCGACCTCCCGCGCGAGCAGGCGTCCGGGCTGATTCAGGTTCGCGACATCCTGGCGGGCATCGACGGCATCGGCTTTGTGGAGTTCGGCAACGCCGACGTCGTCCGGCACAAGCTCGTCCAACGGATCGTGGAGGCGTACAAGCGGCATGCCGAGGAGACCGGGACGGCGCGCAAACGGTGAGCTGCCGCGCGTGATCGAGATCGAGACCCAGAACCGCAGCGGGGACGAGGTCGGCGAGCAGGCGGCGATCGAGCTCGCGCGGCGGGTGCTCGGCGAGGAGGGGGTGGCGGACGGCGAGCTCGGCATTGCGTTCGTGGGTCCTGAGGAGATACGAGAGCTCAAGCGCGAGCACCTCGGGATCGACGAAGCGACCGACGTTCTCTCGTTTCCGCTCGACAGGCGCGACGAGCTTCCTACCGGGACTCCGCGAGCGCTCGGGGACGTCGTCCTCTGTCCGGCGGTGGTGGGCGAAGCGTGGCGCGGACCGCTCGTCCACGGCCTGCTGCACCTGCTCGGATACGAGCACGGCGCCGAGATGGAGGCTCGCGAGCGGGTGCACGCGACGAGATGAGTAGCCCGCAGCGCAGCCCCTCCCTCTTCGACAGCTTCAACTACGCCGCCGAGGGAGTCATCCACGCCCTCCGCACGCAGCGGAACCTCTGGATCCACTTCACGATCGCCGCCGCCGTGCTCGTCGCCGCGGTCGCGTTCGGCGTGTCCAAGCTCGAGCTGATGGTGCTCCTGCTCGCGATCACGTTCGTGCTCGTGGCCGAGCTTGTCAACACGGCGATCGAGGCGGCCGTGGACGTCGCCTCGACCTCCTTCGACCCGATGGCAAAGCTCGCGAAGGACATCGCCGCCGGGGCGGTGCTGATCGCCGCGCTGAACGCTGTCGCCGTCGGCTATCTCGTCTTCTCGGGCGAGGTCGCCGACCGGAGCTCTCGGTTCCTCGACCGGCTGAGCGACGCGCCGGCCGAGCTGACCCTTGTGTCTCTCGCCCTGACCGTGATTCTGGTGATCGCCGTCAAGGCGTACACGGGCCGCGGCACGCCGCTTCGAGGCGGTCTGCCATCTGGGCACGCCGCGGTCGCGTTTGCTGGCTGGATGGCGATGACGCTGGTCCTGGACGACTCCTCGCACCGCTTCCTGATCTCCTCGCTGGCGTTCATCATGGCCCTTCTGGTCGCCCAGACACGCGTCGAGACCGGAGTCCATTCCGCCTCCGAAGTGGCGAGCGGCGGCGCGCTCGGGGCGCTGACGACCCTCGTCCTCTTCCAGGCCTTCGGATGAGCGAGGCCGTCTCGGACGCGGCGCTCCTCGCTCTCGCCGACGCTGCCTCGGAGCGGGCCTATGCGCCCTACTCGCGGTTCCACGTCGGCTGCGCGGTGCTGGCGCGGGACGGCCGGGTGATTGAGGGCGTCAACGTCGAGAACGCGGCCTACCCACTCGGTGTCTGCGCCGAGCGGACGGCGTTCGCTCGCGCCGTCTCGGAGGGATACCGGCCGGGGGACTTCAGCGCTGCGGCGATCACCGCTTCGCCCTGCGGCGGCTGCCGTCAGTGGCTCCTCGAGATGGGCGTCGAGAAAGTCCTCTTTCGCAACGGCGGGCGCGTCGTGACGATGAGCCCGAGCGAGCTTCTCCCCGAGTCGTTCGAGGCTGCGGATCTGCCGTGACCCTGTGGAGCGACGGGCACGGTTTGGGCACGAAGTCGTGTCCCCTGCATGCGGATTTCCTCGTTATGATCGCAGTGGGTGGTGGGATGGGGTGCCCCGACAGTAGGCGCCCGTGAAGTCCGGTCTCGTGGCGGTCGCCGGCCGGCCGAATGTCGGCAAGTCGACGCTCGTTAACGCGCTCTGCGGCGAGAAGATCGCGATCACCTCGAACGTTCCGAACACCACACGTCGCCGCCTCTTCGGGGTCGCGAACGGGCCTGACTTCCAACTCGCGCTCGTCGACCTTCCGGGCTTCCAGCGCCCGCTCGATGCGTTGACCGAGAGGATGCAGGACACGGTCGACGCATCGTTCGAAGACGTGGACGCCGTGCTGCTGGTCATCGACGCCCGCGCTCGGATCGGGGCCGGCGATCGCTTCGTCGCCCGGCGCGTGTTCGGGCTCGAGAAGCCCGTCGTGATCGCGCTGAACAAGATCGACCGGCTGAAACGCGGCCACGTTCTCTCGCAGATGCAAGCGGCCTCGCAGCTCGGCGACTTCCACGCGCTGCACCCGGTGAGCGCCGTGACGAAGGACGGTGTGGACGAGCTCCGCGGCGATCTCGTCTTTCTCCTCCCCGAAGGCCCCGCGTACTTTCCCGGCGAGCAGAAGACGAACCTCACCCTCGAAGAACAGGTTGGCGAGCTGGTTCGCGAAAAGGCGCTCCGCCTGACCCGGGACGAGGTTCCGCACGCGATCATGGTCGAGGTCGACGAGATCGGGGAGAGGGTCGTGCGGGCTCTCGTCTATGTCGAGACGGAGTCGCAGAAGGGGATTCTCGTAGGAAAGAAGGGCGCCATGGTGCGCGAGATCGGTAAGCGCGCTCGGCCGGAGGTGGAGGCGCTCGTCGGACGCTCCGTGTTTCTCGAGCTCGTGGTCAAGGTGCGACCGAAATGGCGGCGAGACCCGAGGATGCTCGAGCGCCTCGGACTGTGAGCGTTCGAGTTATCGATCCTGCCGACATCGGCTGGACGATTTCACGCGAGTGGTTGAGTCTTCCGCGCTGGTGGCGTCGAAAGCCGATGTGGGAGATCTTGTCCTCCCCTCCCGACATCGACGCGCAGATCGACGATCTGCCGGTTGTCACCGCGATCATCGTCGCAGTCGCGGTGGTCACCGCTTTCGCGTTTCTCCTGGCGCTCATCGTGCCGCTGACGTTTCTGTTGGTCGGCATCGTGGTGGCGGCTCTCGCGTTGGTTGGTCGCGTTTTCAGCTGTCGACATCGACCGTGCGTGCTCAGACCGCAGACCGGACGTTGTGCTGGCGCGCTCGCGGCCTGTTTCGGAGCAGGCGCGTCATGCATGAGGTCGCGAGAGCCCTCGCGCGTGGTGACGCGCCACCGCCCGATGGCGCGACCGCGGTCATCTGACATCTGCCGCGCCAAGCTGCGCAGGTGCTCGGGGATACACTCGAGACATGGCGACAGCGCCTGCGCTCATCGGCGGGTTCGAGCTTCCGGCGGGACCGAGGCTCCCGCGCGTCGGCTCGGTGGACGCGGTCGCGCTTGAAGAGCGCGCGGCCACGCTCGCGAAGCGCTCGATCAAGCGCGAGTCCAAGCTGCAGGCGCTCGATCTCGCGATTCGGATGATGGATCTGACGACGCTCGAGGGTCAGGACACTCCTGGAAAGGTCGCGGCCCTCTGCGCGAAGGGGATGCGACCGGACCCTCTGGATGCGACGGTGCCGCCGGTCGCGGCGATCTGCCTCTACCCGAACCACGTCGAGGGCGCGAAGGAGCGCCTCGCCGGGAGCGGGGTGAAGGTCGCCTCGGTGGCCACCTATTTCCCGTCCGGCCAGTCGCCGACGAAGTTCAAGCTCGCGGAGACTCGCGCCGTCGTCGAGCTCGGGGCGGACGAGGTGGACATGGTCATCGACCGCGGCGCGTTCCTGTCCGGTCGCTACGTGGACGCCTACGACGAGATCGTGCAGGTGAAGGAAGCGTGTGGGGATGCGCGTCTGAAGGTCATCCTCGAGACAGGGGAGCTCGGCACCTACGACAACGTCCGCCGCGCGTCCCTGCTCGCCATCGCCGCGGGCGCCGACTTCATCAAGACGTCAACCGGGAAGATCAGCCCGGCTGCGACGTTGCCCGTGACCCTCTGCATGATGGAGGTCGTGCGGGACGTGTACCACGAGACGGGTCGCATGGTCGGCATCAAGCCCGCCGGGGGAATCCGGGCCTCCAAGCAGGCCGTGCAGTACCTCGTGACCCTCTACGAGACGCTCGGCCCCGAATGGATGACGCCCGATCTGTTCCGCTTCGGTGCCTCGTCTCTGCTGAATGACGTCCTGATGCAGATCCGTAAGGAGAAGACGGGGCGCTATCAATCCGGTGACTACTTCACCATCGACTGATGGCCCAGGTCGAGAAGCGAACGGCGTCCGTCCCGGCCCTGCTCGAGTGGGAGTACGCGCCCGCGCCTGAGGCACGAGACATCGTCGAGATTCGGGAGCGCTACGGCCTCGTGATCGGGGGAGAGGAGGTGGAGCCCCGATCGGGTGAGTGGCTCGAGTCGATCTCGCCCTCGACCGAGGAGAGCCTGTTCGAGGCCGCCTTGGCCGGGGCGGAGGACGTCGATCTCGCCGTGCGCTCTGCTCGCGAGGCGTTCGAGAACGGCTGGGCGGAGCTCGCTCCCGCGGAGCGGGCGAAGTATCTGTTTCGGATCGCACGGATCATCCAGGAGCGCTCCCGAGAGCTCGCGGTCGCCGAGTCACTCGACGGAGGCAAGCCGATCCGCGAGTCGCGGGACGTCGATCTTCCGCTCGCCGCCGCGCACTTCTTCTACTACGCGGGCTGGGCGGACAAGCTCGAGTACGCGTACCCCAACCGCACGCCCCGTCCCCTCGGTGTCGCGGCGCAGATCATCCCCTGGAACTTCCCGTTGCTGATGCTCTCGTGGAAGATCGCGCCCGCGCTCGCCTGCGGGAACACGGTCGTGCTCAAACCTGCGGAGACGACTCCGCTGACGGCGTTGATCTTCGCGGACATCTGCCGCCAGGCGGAGCTGCCGCCGGGGGTCGTCAACATCATCACCGGCGACGGGACGACCGGCGGTCATCTCGTTCGCAACGACGGCATCGACAAGCTCGCGTTCACCGGCTCGACCGAGGTCGGGAAGCTCATCATGCGCGAGCTCGCCGGTCGCGATGTGCGGCTGACGTTAGAACTTGGAGGCAAGGCCGCGAATATCGTCTTCGACGACGCCGCGCTGGATCAGGCGGTAGAGGGGATCGTGAACGGCATCTACTTCAACCAGGGCCACGTGTGCTGCGCCGGCTCGCGGCTGCTCGTGCAGGAGTCGATCTACGAGCCCCTGCTCGAGAAGCTCAAGCGCCGCCTATCCACGCTGAGAGTCGGCGACCCGCTCGACAAGAACACCGATGTGGGCGCGATCAACTCCAAGGCGCAGCTCGACCGGATCACCGAGCTCGTCGCGTGTGGTGAGGCGGAGGGCGCGGAGATGTATCAGCCCGACTGTCGTCTCCCCGAGCGGGGGTACTGGTTCGTGCCGACGCTCTTCACCAACGTCGCGCAGAGTCATCGCATCGCTCAGGAGGAGATCTTCGGGCCGGTGCTCTCGGTGTTGACCTTCCGGACGCCCGAGGAGGCGGTCGAGAAGGCGAACAACACGCCCTACGGCCTGTCGGCGGGTGTGTGGACGGAGAAGGGATCGAGGATCCTGTGGATGGTCGAGCGCCTGCGCGCCGGTGTCGTGTGGGCGAACACGTTCAACCGGTTCGACCCGACGTCGCCGTTCGGCGGCTACAAGGAGTCGGGTTTTGGGCGTGAAGGCGGGCGCCACGGGCTCGCGCCGTACCTGAGGTTCGATTGAGAGCGGCTCCGGTTTCCGGCCGCTTCTACGGCGCTTCCCCACCCAGGGTGGGGTGTGTGACCACCCTCCACCCGGCGTCGAGCCTACCCGCGAAAGGGTCACGGGACAGCTACAGGAGCGCACCGATTCGGCGCCAATCTCTCCACGCGCGCCTGGCCGACCAGGTGACATGACATGAGCCGGATTCCCGTCAAGAAGACGTACAAGCTCCATATCGGAGGCGCGTTTCCTCGCTCGGAGTCGGGTCGCACGTACGAGGCGGAGGGGCAGAACGTGGCTCGCGCCTCGCGCAAGGACGCCCGCGATGCCGTCCGTGCAGCCCGAGCCGCCTTTCCAGCCTGGTCGGGGCTGACGGCGTACAACCGCGGCCAGGTTCTCTACCGGCTCGCGGAGATGATGGAGACGCGGGCCGCTGATCTCGAGAGTGTCTGCTCGGGTCGTGACGAGGTCGACGCGGCAATCGATCGCGTCATCTGGTACGCGGGCTGGGCAGACAAGCTGTCACAGGTCCTCGGAGGCTCGAACGCCGTCGCGGGCCCCTATTTCGACTTCACCGTGCCCGAGCCGACCGGAGTCGTGGCTGTTCTGGCCCCGTCCGAGCCCGCTCTCGGCGGCATCGTCTCGCGGCTCCTCCCGGCCCTCGTGGGGGGCAACACCGTCGTCGTCGTCGGGTCCGAAACGCACCCACTCGCGGCGATGGAGCTGGCCGAGGCGCTTGCCACGTCCGATCTCCCTGGCGGCGCCGTCAACATCCTCACCGGATTCCGCGACGAGCTCGCCCCGTGGCTCGCCGGCCACATGGACGTGAACGCGATCGACCTGACCGGTGTGGACGGGGCGGTAGCGGAGTTCGAGAAGCTGGCGGCGGAAAACGTCAAGCGCGTCGTGCGCTCGTCGGCGGACGAGCAGAGCCCGTGGGAGATCGAGGCGTTCCTCGAGCTGAAGACCGTCTGGCACCCGATCGGCCTCTGAGGCTGCAGGCTCCCGGTCGCTTCCGGCGAGCCAGGTTTGCGGGTTGGGCCCGCCTCGCAGTCTTGGAGGAAGCCGAGTTCTAGCCCCTCGTCGCGTAAACCGCCTGCCGCAAGCTCTGCCCGACCGGCTCGGAGGCGAGGATCCAGACTGCGAGCGGGCGGTCTCCCGCGTAGTGCACGGAGAGGTAGTCGGCGAGCATCCGTCCGGAGACCGTGTTCGGCGACCATTCCGGGCGCATGGTCTGCGCCGACAGGCGCCGCGGAGTCGTGAAGCTGACCGGACGTCCGGGCGCCAGAGCACGCGACTCGACCAGCTCGACGTCGATTCCTCCCGGCCGAACGACGTGATAGACGATCGCAACTCGGCCGGTAGTCGGATGGATGCCGATGGCGGGGAGAAATGAATCCCGTCCCCTCGTCACCCTCGTAGGCGCCGTCCACGAGCGACCGTCGGCCGAGGTCGAGACAACGACGCTGTTCTGAGCGCATCCGGAGCTGAAGCGGCAGTCGTGCCAGGTGATCCACACGCGTCCGGTGGGATCGAGATCCGCGGAGGGAAGCGGGAAGAAGCGAAGTCCACGGATGGACCGAACTTGGAGCTCGGCGACGACCGCGGGCGGGCCGAAGCTCGCCGCGCCGTCCGTCGAGACGGACGAGCCGAGGCGGTTCCCGGACCAGAGGTAGACGACGACGAGCTCTCCCGACTGGCGGATGACCGGGAACGCGCCGACCGCATCCGTCACCGGGATCCCAACCGGCGCCGACCACGTCGTCCCGCCGTCGATCGACGTGATCGCGGCGAGCCGATCGGAGCGAAGCGTGTCGGTGTAGACGAGGTAGCAACGGCCGAGGAAAGGACTGGCCCGCCCGTTGTCGCACGCGATCCAGTTCTTGTCGAACGTGATGCCGTTCGGTGACGTGCCTTCGATCGCCGTCACCGGAGCTCCCCACGTGAAGCCGTCGGTCGAGCGGCTGACGGTCAGGCGCGTGACCTGCCCCTCGAGCGCCAGCGTGGCGATCAGCCAAACGCGATTGACCGCGTCGTAGGCGACGACCGGGTCGCTCGCCCGCTCGTTCGGGCCCGCCGGCACGCTCGCGCGCGTCAGGCCGGGCAGGAGTCCGCTTCGCCAGGTTCTCCCGTTGTCCGACGACACGGCAAAGCCGACGTTGTCCGCCGCGCCGCTGAACCGCCGCCCGACCTGAAAGGTGGCGACGGTGGTGCGTCCCACGGTGAGGCTGTCGGGCTCCACCTCCGACTCGTGCTGTGCCTCGGGACCCGTGTACGGATCGCGGGACAGCCGGCGACCGATGAGCTCACAGTCCGTCGCGACGCGGTCGACGAGGTCTGCGTTCACGACATCCGAGCCGGAGCCGCAGCGTACGGTGTCCCTCGCCCCGTCGTACTGGACGACGATCCGGTCGGCGCCCGGCCCGGCGTCGACCACATCGCTGCCTGGCCCGCCGTGCAAGAAGTCGGTTCCGGTGTTCCCCAGCAGTCGATCCCGCCCTTCCCGTCCGAGGATCGTGTCTGCTCTTGCGGTACCGACAAGACGATCGCTGCCGGTGGTGCCGACGACCCGCGCGGCTTGAGCGGCGCCCGCGAGGAGCAGCGCGATCACGAGAACGACGGAGGTCCGCATGGAGACAGAGACGATAGATGTCCCGGACAGGTTGGATTGCGCGGCGATTACGATGCCCGCGGTGAGCAGGTTGAGCCAGGCGATCGCCGAAGGCGACGGCATCTCGATTCTCGTGGTGGTGGGCGACGCCGCCGCGGCCAGCGCGGCCGAGCGCGACGGCGCCGACGGTCTCGGCGTCAGCCGAGGCGCGGACGCGGTTCGCGCGTCGTCCCAGCTTCCGCTTCTGCACTTGGGCGGCGCGGGAGAGGCGAGCGTGCGGGCCGCGGACGCCGTCGTCGTCTCTGATGCAAATGCCTGGGACCAGGGACGCGCGCTCGGCCTCGAGTGCGTCGTCCGCGTCTCGGATTCCAACGCCCTCGAGCGCGTGCTGATCGACCTCGATCCGGAGATATTCCTGCTCTCCGCAGGGCCGGACTCGGATGAGGATCCGCTGGAGGTGTTGCTCGCGCTTCTGCACGACGTACCCGCCGGGAAGCTCGCCATCGCCGATCTCCATGACGCAACCGTCGACGACGTCGCGGAGCTCGAGCGGGCGGGTGTCGATGGGGTTCTCGTGGCCGCCGGCAACGTCGCGGGGCTCGTGGGTACCGAGCCACCGAGCGTGTAGGGGCGAGGCTTGCCTCGCCCTCGCCTGACGTGATGCGCATCGGCATTCTGACCGGTGGAGGCGACTGCCCCGGGCTGAATGCCGTGATCCGCGCCGTCGTCCGCCGCTCGACCGAACGCGATCACGAGCTGCTCGGCGTCCGCGACGGCTGGAAGGGGCTCACGGACGGGATCTTCTCCCCGCTCGGTCGACGCGAGGTCTCCGGGATCCTGCCGCGTGGAGGCACGATCCTGGGAACCACCCGGACGAATCCCTACAAGATCGACGGCGGCGTCGACGCGCTGCTTCGCAACTTCGCCGAGGAACGCCTCGAGGCACTGGTCGCGATCGGGGGCGAGGACACGCTCGGAGTCGCGGCACGTCTCCACCGGGAGCACGGCTTCCCCGTCGTCGGAGTTCCGAAGACGATCGACAACGACCTCTCGGGCACCGACTACACCTTCGGCTTCGACACCGCAGTCACGATCGCCACCGAGGCGATCGATCGCCTCCATTCGACCGCCGAGTCGCACAACCGCGCGATGGTCGTCGAGGTCATGGGCCGGCATACGGGCTGGATCGCGGTCATGAGCGGCATCGCCGGAGGCGCCGACGTGATCCTCATCCCGGAACAGCCCATCACGGTCGAAGAGGCCTGCCGGGAGCTCGTGAAGCGGCACGACGGAGGCAAGGATTTCTCGATCGTGGTCGTCAGCGAAGGGTACGAGCTGACGTACGAGTCCGGCGAGCGGCAGGCCGTCGCGCGCGAGGCCCGCGACAGCGACCAGTTCGGACACGTCGTTTTGGGCGGCGTGGGGGACGCATTGGCCCGCGAGATCGAGGAGCGGACGGGCTTCGAGACGCGCGTGACCGTCCTCGGACACGTCCAGCGCGGCGGAACTCCGACTGCGCGAGACCGCGTCCTGGCGACCCGCTTCGGCCTGGAGGCGGCCGACCTCGTCCACCAAGGCCGCTTCGGCCGCATGGCCGCGCTTCACGGAGACGCGATCGTCGACGTCTCTCTGGAGGAGGCGACACGCGAGCTCAAGACCGTCCCCGCCGAGTGGTACGAAGTCGCCCGCGCGTTCTTCGGCTAGTAGCGTGCGGGAACCCGTGGTTCGTCGCGTGGGGGAACCCATCGTTCCCCCGCGTGCCCCTCCTTCCGGGCCTCCCACACGGACCGTCGTCTCAGGCCTCCCGGCCGGCGAAGCCGGCCTCCGGCCGGTGCTCCGCGCCAACCTGGCTC
>JACCTK010000020.1 GCA_013812465.1 Actinomycetota bacterium | reverse complement strand
GGTCTGGATCCCGAGCGCGTCCTCATTGGCGAGGAAGAGGATGCGCATGAAGGCCCGTCCGAGCGTGCCGCCGACGACGAGGCCGACAGCGAACCCGACCGCCGCACCGATTGCTAGGCCGCGAAGCCACCACCGCACGTTCCGACCTCCTCGATTCGCCCTACCCGGCGTGAGTATCACCGGCAGGAGCTGCCGATACAACGAAAGCCATGCGGCGAACACGTGGTCGAAGCTCCAAGCATTCGTCGCCAGGGAGCACGAGTCGTCGAACATGGGTGCCCGTGCAAGACATCGTCTTGAGCCCGCGCGGGTACAAAACGGGTACGTCAGCTCGGGCACGGGCGGGCACGCGCGTCCACTGCGTGAGCTGAAGAACCGCGAGCTTCTGAAGCGGGGTGTCGGTCGACAATGTTGAACAGCGTGCGGTCGCGTTCGAGGTACTCGGTGATCGGCCCTTGGCGTGTGCAGCACTGGTCGGGTAGCCACCCGCCGCGTCGTCTCGGCGAAGGACGGCGGCGAGTAGGTGCCGGATCCCGTCCTCGTGAGGCCTCGGTGATGCCTCAGCGCTCCCCGCCGCAGATACAGTCACGCTTCGCCCGCCTACGAACGCTTCGCACGCGATCGGCTTCAATCGTGCAGACGTCTCCGAATTTTTGGCCCTTTATGTCTCCTCGGCTTGCGCGGTTCTCGCCGGCGAATCACGACTGATTTGCGGCGAGAAGTTTTTTAGGCGATCGGCTTGGCCGTTGAGGCGCTTGTCCTGGCGGTTCGCAGGTTCTGGGCGATGGAACCTTCCCTCCAGCAGGGAGGGTGCAGTTGGAAGTTGCCGGACGACGTCCGGGACGCCCATGCCCGGACAACTGCCGAGAACGCCGAATCCATTGTGGGTGAGACGCGCCAAACACGGATTCGTAGGGGAAACTCCTCGTGACGCTCCGTCGTGTCGAACAGGACGAAGTAGATGAACGGGTTGTTCAAGTACGCCTGTACGCGCGCCGGATTGCCAAACGACGCGTGGTTCCAGCGCGGGACGTCGATGCCTTCCAGCGTGCTGGCGACCTTGATCTCCGAACCGTCGGCCAAGTCAAAGCCCTTTCCTCGGCTTCCACGCCCGCGGCCGAGGCTGCCCGACGTCGTCGAGCTGAAGCGAGACAGGACACCTCGGGAGGTGATCGCTCAGCTTCTCGACTACGGCTCCTGGGTCGCCGCCTTGAGCGCCGACGACATCGAAGAGATCTACTCCAGCCGAACGTCGAACGGCAAGAACCTCGCTGACGCCTTCCGTGACCGCTTCGGGACTGACCTGCCCGAAACGCTCAACGAGAGCCATCGCCTGATCGTCGTTGCCGCGGAACTGGACGCCGGCTCCGAGAGGATCGTTGACTATCTCTCAACGAACTACGGCGTGCCGATCAACGCGCTCTTTTTCCGCTACTTCAAAGACGGGTCGGCTGAGTACATCGCCCGAAGCTGGCTGCTCGATCCTGTCGAAGTGGAGGGGAGGACGAAGTGGGGGACCAAGCGCACGCAGGAGACGTGGAACGGTCACGACTTCTACATCTCCTTCGGGGAGGATGAGGCGCGCACCTTGGAAGACGCGCGTCAATACGGTTTCGTCTCTGGCGGCGGCGGGCGACGCTATAGCGGGCCACTGAACTTGTTGGAACGGGGTCACCGCGTGTTCGTCAATGTCCCCGGCAAGGGGTACGTCGGGGTAGGCGTCGTAACCGAGTCTTCGCAGCCGGTAAAGGACTTCATCGTCGACGTCGACGGGACGAAGAAGCCCATCCTCGACGCTCCGATCCGAGCTGAGCGAATGGACAGGCAAGTCGATGATCCGGATCTCTCCGAGTACCTCGTCCGAGTCCGCTGGATCAAGACACTCCCGGTTGAAAAGGCTTATCGAGAGACAGGCTTCTTCGGCAACCAGAACATCGCGTGCCGTTTCCGCCATCGGCCAACGCTCGAGATGCTCTACCGACGATTCGGCGTGAGTGAAGATCCGGACGAGGACGCGACCGCTGTCATTCTCGAGCCGACTTCGGTAGAGGAAGAGGCCGCCGCTCTGTAAGTACGGCCGAGACGCCGAACGGCGGGAACGTTTCGCGGGTTCGATTCCCGCCGCCTCCCTCCACTCCAGGTCTCACAGCGCCGCTGTGACGGCTGCCTCGAGCGCGGCTCCCGGGAAGACTCAGGCCGTTCGTAGCGCCTCGATCGTCGCCGTGGGGACGATCCCTTCCACGCGGCGCGCCAGCCTCGCGTCCAGGGTTACGAACGCGTCTGCCTGCAGCTGAGTGAGTGCGACGTACTCGGCGTCGTAGGTCTCGGCCCACCCCAGCTTCTCGGCGAGGTCCCAGGCTCGACGTCGGAGCACGGCGTCGCCGAGGAGGCGGATCGGCATCGCCCGGATGCGGGTGAGCGTGGCGAGGGCGACATCCGCCGCGATCTCGCCCCCGTGCACGGCCTCGTGCAGGGCCGACAGCGTCTGGGAGCGCAAGAGCGTAGGCGCGAGAAGCTCGTGCTCGGCTGGAACCTCGACCTCCTCTCCCGCCAGGCGGAGGACAACGCCGCAGTCCACGACGAACTTCGTCATACGCGTGAACGCTATCTCCAGTTGCGAGGAAGCGTCGGCATCCTAGGTTGGCCGCGCGGCGGAGACGCGACGGCTAGTCGAGAAGCCAGCCGTCGCGATACGCGGTGGGCTTGCGGGGG
>JACCTK010000006.1 GCA_013812465.1 Actinomycetota bacterium | reverse complement strand
GTCGATCGACCGCGAGCAGTCCTTCCACGGGACCTTCGTCGCCGGCGTCATCGCCGGTGTGGAGGGCACGGACGTCGAGGCGAGCCGACCGGGCTTCTGCAACGAGGATGTCGGCGCGTGCCACCCGGCGGTCGCGGACGTGAGCGGCGTCGCCCCGCGCGCGTACATCGGCAACTACCGCGTCTTCAACGTGCCGCTGCCGCTCGGCGGCTGCTGCTCGGGATCGACGCCCGAGATCGTGGCCGCATTCGAGGCGGCGGTTCGAGACGGAATGGACGTCATCAACTTCTCCGGTGGCGGACCTCAGGCCGATCCGCGCACGGATGCGCTGATCGAGACCGTCGCCAACGTCTCTCGCGCGGGCGTCGTTCCGATCGTCTCCGCCGGGAATGACCGCGACTTCTTCGGTCTCGGCACTGCCGGCTCGCCCGCGACGGCGCCCGATGCGATCGCCGTCGGCGCGACGACGAACTCGCACGTGTTCGATTCGTCGTTCTCGGTCGTCTCGCCCGGCGGCGCCCTCGGCCGCATCCCCTTCGTCCCCACGGACGACATCCCGCAGGCTTGGGTCCAGACGAACCAACGTCTGGTCGACGTGGGCTCGATCGCGGGAGCGAGCCGGTTGCTCTGCGAAGGCACGCTTCCCGCCGGCTCGCTTCGAGGAGCGATCGCGCTGGTCGCCCGTGGCGGCTGTCAGTACCAGGCGAAGAGCAATCGCGCCCGCGACGCGGGGGCGATCGGCATGGTCGTCTCCGAGAGCGCTCCTGGCGATCCCGGATTTTCGATCTTCCAGGGAGCCGGTGGGACGATCTCGGACCTCGACGGCGCCCGGCTCCGCGCCGTGGCGGGAGCGGGAGGGGCGGTGCAGATCCGGTTCACAAAGGACCGACTCGAGGTGCCGACGACGTGGCCCGGGGTGCCGACCAGCTTTTCCGCCGGAGGCTTGACGCCGTTCGGCCATGCGCTCAAGCCCGACATCACGGCCCCCGGGGCGAACATCCTCTCCTCGACGCTGCCCGAGTTCGGCGGAGACCCCTTCATCATCTCCGCGGGCACGAGCTTCTCGGCTCCGCATGTCTCGGGCGTCGCGGCCCTGCTCCTTCAGCGCCATCCGACGTGGACGCCGAAGCAGGTGAAGTCGGCGATGATGTCCACGGCCGGGCGAGCGTTCGGCGACACCGCGCTCACGCAGGAGGCCTCGGTGCTCCTCCAGGGCGCAGGGCTCGTCAACGTGAGCGCAGCCGACCGCCCGGTTCTCTTCACCGATCCGCAGGCTTTGTCCTTCGGCTATCTCGACGTCAACGCGGGCGCGGCGAGCCGCGCGATCCCCGTGCTGATCTCGGACGCCGGCGACGGGGCGGGCTCGTGGAGCGTGGAGATCCAGCCGCAGGTGAGCTCGAGTGGCGCGAGCGTGGGCGCCGCCCCGTTCACGCTCTCGAGCGGCGGAACGGCCGTCGTCCAGATGGTCGCGAGCGCCGTCGCGGGCGCGCCTCAGGGAGACAACTTCGGGTTCGTCGTCCTTCGGCGAGGAGACGTCGTCAGACGGGTCCCGTACGCGTTCTCGGTCACCCGGCCGCAGCTGACGGGAAGCCGCACGATCCCACTGAAGGCAACCCAGACCGGCAACACCGCGACCGGCGGCGAGGACCGGGCGCGCGTCTATCGCTGGCCCACGCTCCCGTTCGGGATCCTCTCCATCTTCGGCGTCGATCCCTCGGTGAACGACGACGGCAAGGAGACCGTCTACACCCTCGACATCGCCAAGCAGGCGGTCAACGCCGGCGTCGTGATAGAGCGCCCCGCACTCAGGCTGGATGCGCCGATCACCGCGCTCTTGAGCTCGAACGCCCCGATTCATCCCTGGTTTCTGAGCTCGCTCGACGAGAACGACGTGCAGGGCTACTCGGGGATCCCGGTCAACTCGAACGGCCTGATGCCCGACTTCCTCCGCAACGTCGGCGCCGCGGGGGGTGTCTTCCTCCCGCCGGGGCGCTACTACGTCTCCGTGGACTCGGGACGCGACTTCTTCACGGGCCGCTCGCTCGCCGGGCCCTATCGGCTCCACTCCTGGATCAACGATGTCAAGCCGCCGAACATCGAGCTGATCACGAGGCGCATCTCCACAGGCCGTCCCACGATCGTCGCTCGCGTGCGTGACGCGGGATCGGGCGTCGATCCGTTGTCGATGCTGCTGCTCTTCGGCCAGGACTTCCAGCTCAGCGCGACCGCGTACGACGCCGACACCGGTATCGCCATCTTCCCGATTCCGCGAGAGGCGAACCCGTTCAACGCGGGGCCGGAGTTCATGCGCATCTTCGCCTCGGACTTCCAGGAGACGAAGAACATCTCGACCGAGGGCGTCAACCCGATGCCGAACTCCCGGTTCCGCGGAGTCCGTATGGAGGTCGTCGACCGCCCGACCGTGACCTGGATCCTCCCGAGCAAGGGTGTGTGTCTCCCCGCCCGCGCTCGCCTACAGGTCGCCGCCGGCTCGAACGCGACCATCTCGTCCGTCGGCTTCTTCGACGGCAGGCGCCAGATCGGACGAACGCGCCGGAACGTCGCGGGCATCTACGAGATCTCGTGGCGGACGGCCGGGAAGAAGCGCGGCGCGCACAAGCTGACGGCTGTCGTCTCGGACACGCGCGGGCGCGAGGCCGAGGCCGTGCAGACCGTCCGCGTCTGCCGGTAACCGCCGGGCTAGCGTCGGCGGAACGGGTTGTCGACCCCGTCGGTCTCCTCGGTCTCCTCGAGCTCCTGGTAGACGACGAGCCCACGGAGGAAGCCCTTGAGGCGCGTGCCGATCGGCGGCCCCGGGGGCCCGGGCGGTTGCGACCACTGGTAGGCGAACTCGGCGCCGATGAGCAGGATCAACGCGAC
>JACCTK010000431.1 GCA_013812465.1 Actinomycetota bacterium | reverse complement strand
CGCGCTGGACGCCTGTGCGGCGACGCTCCTGCTGGGGCGGTGTGGGCACTCTTCAGCAATACTGGCTACGACGTTACGCAGAGAGCAGATCGATTTCATTGCTCCGAAAAGCGGCCGGAGCCGGAGCACGTGGAGGTGACGTAAAGCATGACGCACGAGCCCATTGATGCAGTTCGCGCAGCGAAAAAGGAAAGCTTCCTTAGGGACTACAACGAAGGAATAGAAGCTCACCACGAATGGGTAGGCTCGCCTTTGGCGGAGTGGGCATGCGAATGCGCTGACGAGAACTGCTCGGAACCGGTGCGGCTGTCGAACGAGGAGTACGAAGCTATTCGCGCTCGACCCACTCACTTTCTCGTCGCCCCTGATGCCAAGCATGTGCTCGCCCGAGTCGAGCGCGTCGTCCGGCGGGAGGAGCGGTACTGGGTTATCGAGAAGGTCGGCATTGGAGCTGCGATCAGTGAGGAGCTCGATCCTCGCTCTCTCTAGATTGCGTGCGACGTCCAAGCCTTTGTCTGGAAGCTCGAACCGTTTTACAGCGCCCTTCGATCGTAGCCCCCATCGAACGTAGCCCCCAGCCAGCGCGAGCTGCACCATGTACGGCCGAGCTTCCAGGAGGAACCCCGACGACGCCAACGCTCATCGTGTGCCTCCCGTCGTGTTTAGGACTTCAATGAGCGGTCCGATCGAGAGATCGCGGAAGACTGGGTGGCGGAGCTGGCCGCGGGGATTGAACTTGTAGTGGTTTTCGGCGTCCGACCTTCGTGGTGCTGCGTATGACGGCGACGGCTGACTCCGTACCGAAGTAAGCAGGCCGCAGTACGGAATGGAGTACCGGCTTGTGTCCGCACTCTGCACCTCGTTGCCTCACGTTGCACCGCGGAAAAGGTTCAATTGCAGGCCATTTACAGCTCGTTGCATCTACCTGCAGCCGTCCTGTCAAGTCAAGACTTTTGATCCCAAACCCCCCGACTCGGAGCGGACTTGAATTGAGCTGACAAACTGGCCGCGACGCAGCAGGAACCAGCTCTGCGGGAGCGACGGGACCGCCGGCTCAGGTCGGGCGTAAGCGGGCTGCCAGCCTACTGACGTGGAAACGGGATGGAAACCGCCCGGCGATCAGCAGCCCGTCGCGGGGCGACGTCGATTTGGCCTGATAGCGCGACTTGGGCGGCAACCGGCAGCTCACGGCGACGGCTGAGGCTCGCTTTGCAAGCCGGAGGTCCCCGGTTCGATCCCGGCACGCTCCACTTTTTCGGACATTGCGCGGCACGGCTGGAGCGCCGCGGGCCGGAGCCCTTAGTCGAGCACCGCGACGTAGAGCGGCTCGCCCGGAATGACTCGCCCGACGCGCCAGCCTGTGCCGTCGACGAGCGCCTCAAGCTCTTCGGGCGAGGCGATCAGATAGTCGAACGAGGGCGAAGCGTAATCGCGGTAGCGGACGCGCAAACGCAGCTGTCCCGGCATCCGCCCGCGGCGCCTGTTCCGCTCCTGATAGGCAAGGTGCGCTGCATCATCGGTGTCGTACGGATTCCTGGTCGAGGCGACGATGCGTCCGGCCATTGGCCGGAGACGCCGGAGCAGGCGACGCGCCTTCGCCTCACCGCCGAAGAGGCCGAAGTTGTTGCCGTACATGACGACTGTGTCGAAGCGCCCAAGCTCCGCTACGACGTCCTCGAACGCCAGCACGCGCGCATCCAGAACGCCGCGCCTCCGCGCTACGTCGACGGCACCCGGGGAAATGTCTATCGCCACGACTTCGCGGCCGCGCGCCTGCAGTTCGAGGGCGACGCGTCCTGCGCCGCAGCCAGCGTCGAGGACGCGCCCGCGCACGAAGCGTAGGCCTTGCCGCTCGGCAGGCGCCCAGCGGCGGACCGGCGCGAAGTACCCGGCCGCCTCGCCCGTCGCCTCGATGAATCCGTCGTCGCGCTCGACAATCTCCCGTGCACGCGCCCGACCCTCGTGGTAGGCAAGGATGAGCTGTCCGTACGCGTCCGTGCGGTTCTCGATGACGGGATTGTATCTCGTGCGGAACCGCGCGAGGCTACGTCACGACGGTCAGGGGAGCCGCGTGCACGAGCGGCGCATGGTTTGCGCACTGTCTGGTTCCGCCCACTTTCCGCTCGGGTAGCCGAATCTAGAGCCACCTTCGCGGATGGCTTGCCGGAGCCGAATCCGCACGACACCACGCGGGTACGATTCCCGCCGCCTCCATGATTGGCGCAACAGAACCGTCTGCCGCCGTAGGAGGGAATAGTCGGCGGCGATGGGAAGCATTGACCGCAGCTGAGCCGGGGGGCTCCATCCGAGCGAGCGCTCGCTCGAGGTCAGCGTCGTTGAGGCGTCGGCGGGACGGTTATAGACTCGCGCCAGATCGTCGGCCCCAACCCTGCGATCCCAGCGTCCACTCTCACCGATCCCGTAGGAGGTCACGCGATGAGAAGTCGACTTCGGCGTTCCCTTGTCTTGACGACCCTGCTGGCGCTCGTGCTCGGGGTATCCGGCGCCGCGGCCGACCCGCCGCACACCAAGGTCGCCGGTATCGACGTCGACGCAACGACGATCCCAGAGCTCCAGGAGTTGATGGACTCGCGCCGGTTGAACTCCGTCGTGCTGACGAACTTCTATCTCCGGCGCATCCGCCAGCTCAACCCGGAGCTCAACGCGGTGATCACGGTCAGCCCGACGGCTCTCGCCGACGCCCGAGCGGCCGACCGGGCGCGACGCAACGGCGACGACCGTCCGCTGCTCGGGATTCCGATCATCGTCAAGGACAACGTCAATACCACCGGCATGCCGACGACGGCCGGCTCCTGGGCACTCGCCGGGAGCACGCCCGACGACGCGTTCATCGTCGAGCGGCTGAAGGCCGCCGGCGCGATCATCCTCGGCAAGGCCAACCTGTCCGAGTGGGCCAACTTCCGGTCCGCCCCGTCGTCGAGCGGCTGGAGCGGTATCGGCGGCCAGGGGAACATGCCTTATGTCCTCGACCGCAACCCGTGCGGCTCGAGCTCCGGCTCCGGCGTCGCCGCGGCTGCTGATCTCGCGGTCGCTGCCGTCGGCACGGAGACGGACGGCTCGATCGTCTGCCCGTCCGGCGCCAACGGCGTCGTCGGGATCAAGCCGACACTCGGGTTGTGGAGCCGCGCAGGCGTCGTCCCGATCAGCGCCGACCAGGACACGGCCGGCCCGATGGCCCGCAACGTCACCGACGCTGCGGTCCTCCTCGGCGCAGCGACCGGCGTGGATGCGGACGACCCCGCGACCGCGGCTCAGGCCGGTAACGCCTTCACCGACTACACCCCGTTCCTCGAGGATGACGCGCTCGAGGGCGCTCGAATCGGCGTGTGGCGCGCCGGAACGTTCGACCCTGACCTGACGGGCCCGGTCGTCGAGCCGATCCTCGACGATGCCGTCGCGGCGCTCAGGGCCGAGGGCGCGACGGTCGTGGAGGGAATGGATATCGACCTGTCGGCGACGGCGGGCGAGCTCGCCGCGCTCCTGTGCGAGTTCAAGACGGACATCGCGACCTACCTCGAAACCTATGTCGACGGGACGAACCCGGTGACCGGCCAGCCGTATCCGCAGACCCTCGCCGAGCTGATCGAGTTCAACGAGGACCATCCGGAGCTCGAGGGCCCCTGGAACAACCTCATCTTCGAGCTCGCCGAGGCCACCAACGGGCGTGACGCGGAGTGCGCCCGCATTCGTGCTGGTGTCACGCCGCCGGTCCGGGAAGCGATCGACGACCTCATGGCCGAGAACGATCTCGACGCGATCGTTGCCCTGACGAACGGTCCGGCCTGGCCCACGAACGAGGACCCCGATGAGGGCGATCTCGACGGCCGCTTCGAGTTCTTCGTGGGCTCGTCTTCGGCGGCAGCGGTGTCGGGCTACGCCGACATCACGGTACCCGCCGGCTATATCCAGGGGCTGCCGATCGGCGTCACCTTCATCGGCGGCCGCTGGTCCGAGCCGGAGTTGATCGGCTTTGCCTACGACTACGAGCAGGAGACGAAGGTTCGTGTCCCGCCGCAGTTCATCCCGACGATTGGCGACGCTCTCTTCCCGGGCGTCCCGAACCCGCCGGATC
>JACCTK010000411.1 GCA_013812465.1 Actinomycetota bacterium | reverse complement strand
AGGCGGTCGCGATCGCCTCGCGCACGCGCTCGGCGTTGCGAACGGCGCGGCCGCCGCGTGTGGGGTCGGGGAGCGCGGGGAGTGGAACGAGCTGGGCGAGGAACCGCTCGAACTCGGCGGCGCTCATCGGCTCGCGGATCAACCGTCCGCCGATCTCCTCCAGCTCGTCGTAGTAGCGCCAGGCGATCCCGAGCGTGCGTCGAGCGTCGGCCAGCCGTGCGTCCAGGTTGACCGTGTGGCGTGCCTTCCACGTGCGCGCGGCCCCTTCGAGCGGGAGCATCATCCCGTTCAGACACGCGAGGCGGAACGGGGCGACGCCAATCGTGACGGCGAGGCCGCCGTCGTGCCCGTTGCGGAAGCAGAGCAGAGGCAGCACGTCTTCCCCCTCAGCGTCGCCGATGCGAATCTCACGGTCGAGCCGCATCAGCGCGTGCACACGCGCACCGCCCCGCGTCTCGCCAGCGCCGAGCCAGTGCGCCTCGCCACTGTCGGTGATCGCGTCGCAGAACGCGAACGCGGCCCGGTTCTGCAACGGCTCGTAACCCTCGCCGACGACCCCGAGCACGGCGCTCGTGTCGCTGCGCACGTTGGCAACGACGCGCGGCACCGGCACACGCCTCGGCTCGCCGCCGCCCCGATCGCCGAGCAGGACTTCGAGCGGATGCTGCTCCACCGTCCAGGCGAGGCCCGCCGCGTCGATCATCGCTGCCGCCGAGCAGCCCTCACCCGGACGCACGCCACGCACGACGTCGCCCCACCCGGACGGCCGCCCGCCGAACCAGAGCGGCGATCGGGCGTCCTCGATGCGGTAGCTCGTTGTCTCCATTGTCGTCATGTCTGCTTCTCCCTTCTCTACGCGGCGGCGCGATTGTCCGCCGCAACGATGAACCGCTCCGGCTCGTCCGCGATCGCCTGCCCGATGAACGTCGCGATCCCGGCCGCGAGCCAAACCGCCTCTCGCTGGGCGTCGTCGAGGCCATCGCCGTAGCCGTCGGCCGCCGCCTCGGCCGCCTCCACGGGCAGCCGTTCGACGAGCCGCACCTGCCGGATGAGGAACTCCGACAGCTGCTCTTGATCGATCCGGTATCTCATCGCATCTCCTCTCACTGTGAATCCGAGTTAACCCTTTCGTGGTTCGAAGCCGCCGCCTCCTTGGCGGTGTCACCTTCGGTGGCTGTGTGTCTCGGACTTACTCGGGCGGATTCAGCCGGCCCGTGTCGCGCGCCCAGCGCTCCACGCTCGTCCAGCGCCACACCTCCGACCGGCCGAGGCGCCCGACTGGTCGCGGGAAGTCCGGGCGACCTGCAAGAACCGAAACGCGGGCGCGGGAGATGCGAAGCCGCTCAGCAATGTCGGCGGCGATCACGAGCTCGGTTCGCCCGTCAATACGCATGATGTGACGTTAACTCAAATCAATCTCACAAATCTCGGGCGACGCCTGGATCACTTCGGGTCTCCGCCATGGCGCGCCACTTATGACGACCGACGAACGAACAAGCCGACCGCTACCGCGGGGCGCTACCGACCTCCTGCGCGGGCGACTCGACAATCGCCTCAAGAGTCCTTACGTATTCGGCAGGAAGCCCGACGGAGCGGGCTCCGACCAGGATCGCGCTCAGATACTCCGAGCGCGGTGCCGCGTTAGCGTGATCCAACGCGCACCGCCGCCGCGCATCCTCGCGGCCAACGTACGTGTGAGCGTTTCTCGCCGCGCCGCTGAAGTCAACGGTCACATTGGCAGGGTGATAATTCTCGGGATCGCGGTCGGTTCTGTGCCCTTCTATGCGGTCGAGGACCGAACGCTTGCCATCCGAGCGGAACACGAGTTCGCGGTCCAGCTCGTAGAGGGCGCCCCACACCTCGTCGGTGTCCTGGCCCTCGATGATGTCGCCGACGAGGCATTCCTGCCGTGCGCTATAGAGGCCGAACCTGAACCGCCAGCTCGGCAGCCGTGCGGGACCAAGTAGCCGAACCTCGAGTGACACCCCGGCCGGAACGAATCTCTGATGCTCTTGGATCTTCTCTCGGAGCCGACCCGCGAGCATGTTCGAGCCGTACTGGAACAGAAGTGCGGACTCCGCGGACACTCGATTCAGCACGTCAGAGCGATTCGCCGGTCGCAGCCTGGCGAGTGGCCCAGTGCTGCGCGATGTACGTCACGGCCTCCTGGGTGTTCAGCAGTCGCGTGGAGTTGTTGAGGCGTACGAAGAGATCGGAATCCTGCCCTCTCCGGGCGTAGACGGGCGCTCGGCTCGGTCGAACGCCGACCCGGCAGATGTCGGCGCCATTGACCGAGGCGAAGCTCACGGCCACGTTGGCCACGGCAGGCTTCCCGAGCGACTTCTCGAGAAGGTCGGTCAACCAGTTCTCGAAGCCGTCGCGCCCTTGGCCCTTCACGAGCTTGTAGTCCCTCTCCAGTCCGATCGCTGCGCCGTCATCGTCCACACCGATGAGCAGGTTCCCGCCGTGGGCATTCATGAACCCTGCGACCGCTTTCACGATCGCGCGCTCGATGACCTCGTCTCGATCGCCTTTCCCATAGCTCCATCGGGCTGAGGACTTGAACTCAACGGTGCGGCTCTCTCCGCCGGCGATCAGCTCCTCCAACGGCAATGGGCCTGCATGGGCTCCCGAGTCGACCAGCTCGCGAGCATCCGCAGCTTCGATGACCGCATCGGCGAGAATATCCTCATCCGGTTGCTCTGGGACCTCGACCCAGACTTCTCGCTCCGGCTGCCGGAAGACCTGGTCGGGCGGCGCCCCTACGACTGGCATCCCGCACCCGCTCGCCTCCGGCTTGCCGCCCCGGACGACACCGAGGCAAATCCCTTGCGTGCTCTTCCACGCGTGGAGCGAGTAGTCGTCGACGCTGGCGATCTCGACACGGTCGCCGATCCGCGCCGGGCCATGAGGGTCGCTCCACAGGTCGAACGCGTCCAGAGCTTGCTTCCCCACGGCGTAGCCAGCACCGACCAGCGTCAAGAGAACAGCAGCTGCTGCCGCAGCGAGCACGAGCTGGCGGCGTGCTAGGCGCCGCGGCGCGGACTGCTCACGGCGAAGCTCGTGCGCGAGCTGGTCGACGACCTGCCTGATCCGCGACTCCGGAAGCTGCGGATGCTCGGGGGGTGCGGGCAGGAACTGCGTCATCGACTAGTTCCTTCCTCGTGGAGCGCGGCGCGGACGGCGCCTCGCTCACGCTCGGTCGCGCTGGTGAGTCGCCGGCGCGCTCGAAAGAGCCGTGTCCGAACGGTTGCCTCGGGAACGTCGAGCGCGAACGCAGCCTCGGAGTGCGAGAGGCCCTGCCAGCAGACGAGCACCACGACCTCGAACTCGCGCGTGGGCAAGTCACGCAGCGAAGCGAGCAGCTGGCGGAGGCGCTCTTCGCTCGCCAGACGCTCGGACACGACCTCGGTGAACTCTTCGCTGTCAGCCTCGCGTGGAATCCGGGCCAATGCGTTCGCGTACCTCCGCCGGGCACGGACGCTGTTTCGAATCAGGTTGTTCGCGACGCCGTAGAGCCACGGCAGCACCTCACGCTCGTCGAGCTCGACGCGGGAGCGGTGCCGCCAGGACTCGAGAAACGTGGCCGAGGTTAGGTCCTCTGCGAGGCTCCAATCTGCGGTTCGGCGTAAGCAGAAGGCGTGAATGGCCGCCGCGTGGCGCTCGAAGAGCGCGCCGAACGAGGCCTCGTCGCCTTCCCGTGCGTGCTGCCAGAACACGCCGTCGTCCACCGTTGCCATCAGCCGTAGATGTCCGCTGGGATCCAACGCGTTCGCAAGTGCCTCGTCAGTATCCGTGCCAGAGAGTGAGCGACGGGTGCGGTGAACCGTAGTAGGGATTGACGCCGAACGTGACTGTCGCGCTCCGGCGGGCGTTCTGAAAGATGCCGATGCAGCCACGGCCCGGCTCCGAGCCGTAGGCGACTCCGAGGTCGTAGCGGTCGCCGTAGGCGTTAGCGATCCGCCGCTGCAGCTCGAGCGGTTGCATGTGCAGCGCGCGGCCGACCCGGGGATCGACGACAGTGGAGCTGTTGAAGGTGAGCGAGAACGCCCGCAGCCGCTTCTGCCGGATGCCGAAGCGCACCTCGAGCGCAGCGCGGCCGGCACGCGTGCCGCCGTAGAAGAGCGTGGGCTCGCGGATGCGGTTCGTGCTCGAGAAGTAGGCGACCCGATCGGGGCGGCCGAGCGCGGCCTCGACCTCGGCGACGCTGCGACCGAAGATCTCGTTGCC
>JACCTK010000402.1 GCA_013812465.1 Actinomycetota bacterium | reverse complement strand
GCCTCGAGCGACCTTCGAGGACGACGAGTGCGATCGCGAGGGCAGGAACGGCAAAGGCGACGGTGAGCTCCGAACCGGGCCGGCGAGCAGCAGAGCGGCGACTAGCTTCTGGGACGAGCCGCTCGCGGCGCGCGGCCGTCCAAGCAAGACCCGGGGTAGCGCTTGGTGACGGCCGCGCGCGTGCGGCGCCGGTCGCATTCAGTACACGCGAGCGAGCGAGCGCCTCGGTTTGCTCTGCCGTTTTCGCGAGCCGGCCACCCTTGCCGGCGCTACCTGAGCGTCAGCGTCGCTTGCTTGAGCGCCGGGGACACGCGACCGTAGACGACTTCGGGCACCGCCTCTAAGCTAGCACAGCGATAGCGCAAGCTAGCAGCGGAGACCTGCGGCGTGTCCGCGGCGGGGATCTTGGCGGTAATTGAGGGATTCAACTGAGGGCTGGCCGAGCTGGCGCTTTCCCTGCAAGCAAGCCGCTTCCGACCCGAGGACTGAGGGATTGAGGGTATGAGGGACTACCCTCAGTGACCGTGCGCAGACCTTATGACGACGGGGAAAGGTCAATCGTCCGGAGTCGCGGCTGCGCGCATTGGGTGGCCCACGAGTGGGCCCCGAGCGCCTCGGAAAGTGGGACCGTATGGCCCCCCTCTCGCGCTAGAGCGACGGGACGAAGGCACGACGCCTGCCACGGCGCTTTCCGGAATGATCACTTCGACCTCGATGGTCCAACTGCCTCGAAACGCGGGAAAACGAATCGAGATTCGCGGACCGCGCGCGCTTTGGAGGCGGGGTGTGGGCGGGTTGGCTCCCAAAAAACGGCTCGCCAACGTGTACGGACGCCGCCGTTGCCGCTCGGCTCGCGGCTACCGGACATACAACTGGGCCGGGACTCCAGACACGCCGTCTGCGGCCCCGGTCGGTTGGGGACACCGCGCCGGTTATCGCGAGGCCTTGCCTCACTCGACGCTTTCCTGCGAGTTCGGGACGGACGCATCGCTCGAGGGCGGCGCAGTGATGATCAAGACGGGGCAACCTGCGCTAGCCTTCGGTTGACGAGATCGAATCGCAGGAGGGCTGATCCATGGACGCGAGCGTGGAAGACAGGATCGTCGTCGAGTCGGAGCGGGCTGGTCAGTCGGGTCGGGCGGGCGTCATCGAGGAGGTTCTGGCCCAGGATCCGCCCCGCTTCCGCGTCCGGTGGGACGACGGGCGCACGAGCATCTTCGCTCCCTCGGCAGGTGTCGCGAGGATCGAGCAGCGCAAGAGAGAGCGCGTGAAGGCTTGACCTACCGGGAGGCCGCGCGGCGCTACCACGAGTGCACCGGCAACGGCGCCCGCTCTTCGTCGGCCGGAGGCCCCGCTGCTACTTCCCGCGCGACCTCTTCTTCTGCTTCTTCACCTTCAAGCTGAGCATCGGCGCCTTCGCCGCGGTTCCCAGGGAAACGGGGTTGGGCACGCGATGCTTCTTCGACTTCCCTGCCATGCCGATCCTCCTCGATCGAGGGCGAGTGGCAACGGACGATCCCACGTTACAGGCCATGGGCGGATGCGCTGTCCTATGCGCTGGTCGCGCCCGATCCTGACGACGAGCGCTTCCCGTCGCCCTGACCGGCGACGCCGGACCGGGCCGCCCCTGCGTGAAATCCGACTTGACCGGCCGCAGCCCGGCGGAGCGCCGGCCGCGCGACCAGCCAGGCCCACCCAAACGAGCGAGCGCGTCGCAAAGCGCGGCCGTCCGCGACCCTTGACGCCCAGGAAGCAGAGCAACAGAGAGGATCGATGAGTCCGCTGATTCCGATGGTGATCGAGCAGACCGCGCTCGGCGAGCGGGCCTTCGACATCTTCTCGCGCCTCCTGAACGAGCGGATCATCTTCCTCGGCACACCGATCGACGACGAGATCGCGAACCTGACGATCGCCGAGCTGCTCCACCTCGAGTCCGAGGACCCGGGCAAGGACATCTCGCTCTACATCAACTGCCCGGGCGGCTCCGTCTACGACGGCCTCGCGATCTACGACACGATCCAGTTCGTCAAGCCCGACGTGTCGACGATCTGCGTCGGCATGGCGATGTCGCTCGGCGCGCTGCTCCTCGCCGGGGGCGCGAAGGGAAAACGGATGGCGCTGCCGAACGCGAAGATCCTGATCCACCAGCTCTGGAGCGGCTTCGAGGGGCAGGCGGGCGACATCGAGATCCACGCGCGGGAAGCGATCGCGCTCACGCGGCGGATGGAGGAGATCATCGTCCAGCACACTGGCCAACCGCTCGAAAAAATCTCGAAGGACATGGAGCGCGACTACTTCATGACCGCAGCCGAGGCGGTCGAGTACGGCATCATCGACACGGTGCTCACCCGTCGCCTCGACTGAGCTGTCTGCGTGCGGTACGCGAGCGATCGCCGGATTCCAGGTCACCAACGGCTGTGCCGGAGCCCGGGAAATACAACTTTATGCAACCGGTCCGGAGCGTTAGATGACTAAAACACCTGCAAAACGGCGTCTTTGGTCTTTGGGTCTTTGCGGCAATTCCGAGCCTTTTCGTGCAACTTCCCGATGTTTGTTCAGCTGCGACGTCATTTCGGCTCGCGCCTTCGTCCTGCCGCTCACGGCGGAGCCGGTTCTGGTTGTCGCAGATGAGCCGAAAGGCGACACACAGGTCATGGTTCGCGCGGTCGTCACAGGTTTTGGCTGGGGATCGAAGGACCGCTCGAAGGCCGGGCGAGTTCTCTTGATGGCGCTGATGCGCTCTGCGGTGCCGGCTCCGGCGAGCGCTCGCCGGAGCGGGTCAACCAACGC
>JACCTK010000401.1 GCA_013812465.1 Actinomycetota bacterium | reverse complement strand
CGCTGGGTCCCACGCGTTGGGTGAAAGGAATCTCCCGGCAGTCGATCTTCCACCTGAGCCAGTTCACGCTGCTTCTGCACGACTTCGAGCGACGGGGGAATCGGCTCGGCTTCGCTTATTTTCACGGCCGTCCGGGCACGCCGGGCATGCCCGAGTTCGACAAATGCTTCGAGACGCTTCGTCGAAGGCACTCCGAGATCGACCGGGTGCAGGTGACGTCGCGCGCGATGGAGGAGCTCATCCTAGAGACGGGCATCGCGGCCGAGAAGCTCCATCGCATCCCGATAGGGATCGACACAGACGCTTTTCGACCCCGGACTTCCGAGAGCCGTTCTGCCGCTCGTCGCGAGCTCGGGCTGGCCGAGTCCGCCTTCGTCGCGGGCTCGTTCCAGAAGGACGGCGTCGGCTGGGGAGACGGGCTCGAGCCGAAGCTGATCAAAGGCCCGGACGTCTTGCTCGCGGTCGCCGAGCGTCTCCGAGAGGAAGTGCGCGAGCTTGTCTTCCTGCTCACGGGCCCCTCGCGCGGATACGTGCGCGCGGGTCTCGAGCGGCTCGGGATTCCCTATCGACATGTGCTGCTCCCGTCCGTCGACGCCGTCGCCCGGGCGTACGAGGCGATCGACGTCTGCCTCGTTACCTCTCGCGACGAAGGCGGTCCGCGCGCGGTTCTCGAGGCGATGGCGACCGGGGCCCCGCTCGTGACGACGCGTGTCGGGCAGGCGCTCGACCTCGTGCGGCACAGGGAGAACGGCTGGCTGGTGGACGTCGAGGACGTCGACGGGCTGGTCGCCTGGACGAGTCACGTCGCCGCTGCGCCCGCGAGCGATCTCGACGCCGTGCTCCTCGCCGGACAGGAGACCGCTGCCGCGAACACGTACGAGGCGCTGCGTCCTCGCTGGCGCGAGCTCTTTCGCGGGTTCGTGGCGATGCCCGAGCCGAGCGGTTGAGCAAGCTGGATCTGAGCCTCGCGCGGCTTCGGCGCTACACGCGCGCGGGCGCGCGCTGGGCCCGCCTGCTGGCGCGAGGACGACCTGCGCCAGGTGTCCGCGTGTTCTACGGCCACGACCAGGTTCCGGCACCCGGCGAGCGGGCAGCGGGGGGAACCGCCAAAGCGCAGAAGCTGAGCGGGCGCTTCCCGAACAGCCCGAGCGACTTCTCCGTCCTCTACCTCGGGTCCACGTGGCTTCCACGCGACCTCGAGCCGTTGCTGCGACTGGCCCGGCGGCGACAGATTCCCGTTGTCGTGAACCAGGACGGGGTCGGCTATCCGGGTTGGGCGGGGGAGGATGCCGAGGCGGTCAACCGGCCGCTCCGTCGCGCTCTCCTCGCCGCAGACCATGTGCTCTACCAGAGCGCGTTCTCGAAGCGTTCGGCCGATCTCTTCCTCGGCGAGGCGCGTGGATCGTGCGAAGTCCTGCCGAACGCAGTGGACGTGAATCACTTCACGCCGGGGGAGACCTCACCCGCGAACGGCCCCGTCCTGCTCCTGGGCGGCGACCAGACCCAGGCTTATCGTCTGGAGCTGGCGCTGCGGACACTCGCCACCCTGCTCTCGCGGCATCCCGACGCGCGCCTGCTCGTGACGGGCCGCCTCGTGTCGCCGGCCGAGCCGCTCATCGACGAGCTCGGGCTCAGGAGCCACGTGGAGCTGGTTGGCGAGTACGCGCAGCGCGACGCGCCTGGCGTCTTCCGTAGAGCGCACCTGCTCCTGCACACGAAGGTGCTCGACCCCTGCCCGACTCTCGTGCTCGAGGCGATGGCCACCGGGCTTCCCGTCGTCTATCCGGCCAGCGGCGGCACGGTGGAGCTCGTCGGCGACGAGGGCGGAGTCGGCGTTCCGCACCCGGAGTCGTGGGAACTAGACGAGCCGCCCGAGCCCGAGGCGCTCGCCGACGCCGTCGGCCTCGTGCTCGCCGACCTGGCGGGGTACGCCTCGAGAGCGAGGGCCAGGGCGGTCGAGCGGTTCTCACTCGAGCCCTGGCTCGAGCGTCATTCGGTCTTGTTCTCGGAGCTCGCCTCCCGGTAGCCGCGGACTCGTCCGCGGAGCGTCGCCGCCTGGAAGCGGACGCGGCCGAGGTCGCGGCGGGCGAGGGAGGCAAGCATGCCGCCGGCCGGGCGAACGAGCATGCGCGAGACGGTCCGCTTCGGGTAGTGGTGCTTTCGCAGCAGATACCCGACGCTGGCACCGTCCCGAGACCCTATCCCGTGGCCGCTGTCGTCGTGGCGAACCGTGAGCGACGGGTCGTAGCGGATTCTGGCCCCACTCCTCACCGCGCGAATGAGGTAGTCGATCTCCTCGCCCGAAGACCACGGCTCGGGCGAGCCGAGCCCGAGGCGCTCGTCGAACACCCCCACCCGCTCGACCACTCGACGCCGGACGAAGATCGTGTACGAGATGGCGCGATTCCAAAGGTTGTGGTCGGTCAGGAGGGTCGTGTCCCGCTTCCACGAGGACGAAGAGCGGCCGCCGCGGTCGACGCTCCGCCCGGTGACGCCGTCGAGCCTCGAGTCGCCCGCGAGGAGTCCGCCGATAAGGGTGAGGAGACCTTGTTCGTAGGCGCAGTCGTCGTCGGGAAACGCGACGATGTCGGCGGTCACGTGGGCGAGACCCGCGTTGCGCGCGCGCGAGAGCCCGGGCTCGGACCGAAGATGGAGGATGTCGAGACTCGTCGCCTCAACCACGTCGTCCAGCCGGTCGTCCGGGTTCTGGTCGACGAGGATCACCCGAAAGCGCTGATGCGTTTGGAACTCGAGCGTGGTGAGGAAGCGCTCGAGCTCCTGCACGCGGCCGACCGTCGCGACGACGAGGTCGAACGACGGAAGCTCTTGGCGCACGCGTCGTAGGCTACGGCAGGTCCGTGCCCGCCGCCCCGCTCGTGTCCGTGCTGCTCGCTGTCTCGAACGGCGAGCGGCACCTGCGAGAAGCGCTGGCGAGCGTGCTTCGCCAGAGCGTCTCCGATCTCGAGCTGATCGTGGTCGATGACGGGTCGACGGACGCCACACCGAAGATCTTGTCCCGAGTCGGCGATGCGCGGCTGCGCGTGCTTCGAAACGCCGAGCGGCTGGGGCTCGCGGTGTCGCTCAACCGTGGGCTCGACGAGGCACGAGGGCGCTATGTCGCGAGGCTTGATGCCGACGACATCGCCTTTCCGCGGCGGCTGGAACGGCAGCTCCAGCGGATGGTGTCGGGGTCGTCGATCGGAGTCGTGGGTAGCGCGGTGCTGGAGCTGGACGGATCGGAGCCGGGGGCGCTTCACGTGATGCCGTCCGGTCCGGTCGCGGTTCGGTGGGCGGCGCTTTTCAGCTCCCCGTTCTTCCATCCGAGCGTGCTCGTTGACCGCGAGGCGCTCGAGCAACACGGGCTGCGGTACGACTCCGCCTACTTGGAGAGCGAGGACTACGACCTGTGGACGCGGTTGCTCGCGCACGTCGAGGGCGACAACTTGGCAGAGCCGCTCGTTCTCTATCGCGTGCATCCGGGCCAGGCGTCGCAGGCGCGCGCGTCGATCCAGCGGGAGTTCCAGGCGCGCGTGTCTTTGCGCGAGATCGAGCGCGTCGCGCCGGGGCTGGGCGTCGACCGGGCACAGCTCGCGCGGCGGGTCGGCGCAGGCCTCCCGGTCGAAGCCGAGCGCCTGGAGGCCGCGGCTTCCGCTTACGTCGACCTCCTGCGCGCCTTCGAGCTGATCTTGCAACAGTCTGTTACAAGGTCGAAACCTGCGCGTGAGGTTGCCGCACGAGCTCTGGCCCGTCTCTCGCTGCAGGCATCGGGCCGAGCTCGCGGCCGGCTTCTGCGCCTGGCTGCCTCGTTGGACCCACAGCTCCCAGCCCATGCTTCGCTCCGCCGCGCACGCCGCATTGTCAGCGCCCGAAGCGCGCGACTCGAAGCCATCGAATGGCTCGGCGGCGTGCGAGAGTCCGCCTTGCAACAGACTGTTACAAGGTCGTTCGCTCCTGCCGCGGCTGAGCCGGGCGCCATCCGCGTCACCGCGGTCTTCCCCGAGCCCACGCCCTACCGCGCGCCGCTGCTCGACCGGGTCGCGGCGCTGCCGGAGGTCGAGCTCACGGTCCTCTACGCCGCGCGAACCGTCGCCGGGAGGACGTGGCACGTCGAGCCCCGGCACCGAGCCGTCTTCCTTCGCGGGGCGCTTCTACCAGGCGCCCAGAGGCTCCTGCACCACGACTATCCGGTCACTCCGGGCATCGCACGAGCCCTTGAGGGCGCACGGCCGGAGGTGGTTGTCGTCTCCGGCTGGAGCACCTTCGCGGCGCAAGCCGCTATCGCCTGGTGTCGCGTTCGGCGTGTGCCGTACGTGCTCGTCGTCGAGAGTCACGACGAAGGCCCTCGCCCCGGTTGGCGGCGCAGGGTGAAAGGGGCGGTCGTGCCGCGGGTGGTCGAAGGCGCCTCCGGCGTCCTCGTCACCGGGACGCTCGCGCGACGGTCGATGATCGCCCGCGGCGCGCGGCCCGAGCGGGTGCGCGTCTTTGCGAACACGATCGACGTCGAACGATTCGGCGAGCAAGCCGACCGGCTGGCCGGACGCCGGACCGAGCTTCGCGAGGAGCTCGGTGCTGGACCCGACGACGTGGTCGTGCTCTCGGTGGCCAGGCTCGCAGCCGAGAAAGGTCTCGACGTTCTCCTTCACGCGGTCGCTCAGGCAGGCGACGCGCGATTCCTCCTCGTTGTCGCCGGGGATGGACCGGAGCGCGAGCCGCTCGAGGATCTCGCCGGCGTCCGCGGTGTGCGGCTCACGTTGGCTGGTGACCGCGAGTGGAAGCGAATCGTCGAGGTCTATGTCGTCGCCGATGTCTTCGCGCTCCTCTCGGAGCGCGAGCCGTGGGCTGTCGTCGTCAACGAGGCCGCCGCCTGTGGCTTGCCGCTCGTCCTCTCGGACCGGGTCGGCGCCGCCCCCGATCTCCTCCACCACGGCGAGAACGGGTTCCTCGTTGCGGCCGGAGACGTCGACGCCGCGGCGATTGCCCTCCGGCGGCTGGCGACGAATCCAACCCTGCGGCGCGCCTTCGGAGCGCGCTCGCGGGAGCTCGCGCAGGACTGGGGCTACGGCCGGAGCGTCGCCGGCTTCCTCGCCGCGGTGCGGGAAGCCGTCGGCGAGTAGCGCGCGCCGCATCGGCCACGGCCCCTGTGGAAGGATCGGCGCAAAGTTTTCACCCTTACAGTGCCAGGCACTGTTAAGAGCTCGGCCTTTTGTTGGCGTTGACTCCAAGCGCGACGGCCGCAAATGGACAGCGCCGACGGTGGACAAATCGGCACACACTTTCAACGCTTACAGTGCCAGGCACTGTAAAGACGGCCGTTCGGCGCAGCGGGCGGCTTCGGCTGAGAGCGGGCCGCGGGGTCGTCTAGCCTTGCCGCGTGTCCCTCGACGGTCGGCGGCGGCGAATCCTCGTGCTCAACCAGTACTACTGGCCGGGCGTCGAGGCGACCGCGCATCTTCTGACCGAGCTCTGCGAGGCGCTCGCGGAGGACTACGAGGTCGAGGTCGTTACGGGCGTCCTCCACGGCCACGAGGACGCGCCGCGCGACGACGAGCACAACGGCGTCCGCATCGTCCGAGTCTCGTCCACGTCGTACGAGCGCTCGGAGCTCGGCCGGCGTGCCGTGAACTACTTCTCCTACCTCGGCGCCGCGCTCGCGCACGCGTTGCGCGGCCCCGCGCCCGACCTCGTGCTCTGCATGACGGACCCGCCGATCGTGGGCGATCTCGGAGTCGCCGTCGGCCGCCGCTTCGGGATCCCGGTTCTCGTCATCAGCCAAGACGTGTTTCCCGAAATCGCCACTGAGCTCGACAGGCTCCGCAACCCCGCCGTTGTAGGCGTGCTCGGCGGACTCGTTGGCGCGTACCTGCGCCGCGCGGACCGAATCGTCGCCATTGGAGAGACGATGCGCGACCGCCTCGAGGCCAAGGGAGCGCCTCCGGAACGTCTCCGCGTGATTCCGAACTGGGTCGACACGCGCGCGATCACGCCTCAGCCGCGAGACAACGAATGGGCGGGAAGTCACGATCTGGTGTCGTCCTTCGTCGTTATGCATTCCGGCAACGTGGGACATGCGCAGGACCTGGACAGCCTGGTTCGCGCCGCGACGTTTCTCCGCGACCGAAGTGACCTCCGAATCGTGATCGCCGGCTTCGGCGCGCGTCATGCGGAGATGGTCACTCTCGCCGACACGCTCGAGGTCGACGACACGGTGCGTTTCCTTCCCTACCAGAAGCGCGAACGCCTGCCGTTCTCGCTCTCGAGCGCCGACATTCACGTGGTCGGTCTCGCCAAGGGCCTCGCCGGCTACGTCGTTCCGAGCCGCCTGTACGGGATCCTCTCCGCGGGCAGGCCGGTGATCGCGGCGGCGGAGGACGAGAGCGAGACCGCCCGCCTTGTACGGGAGGTCGGATGCGGAGTCGTCATCCCCCCAGGCAGGCCCGACCTTCTCGCGCGCGCGATCCGCTCCGCCGCCGACGGCGAGTACGACCTCGCGGAGATGGGGCGCAGAGGACGTGACTTCGTCGAGGAGGAGGCGGATCGCGTCGTCGCGATGGAGCGCTATCGGGCGCTCGTTCGAGAGCTGCTCGCGGCGTGATCGCAAAGGCGCTCTTCTGGGGGTCGCTCGGCGCCCTCGCTTGGACACACGCCTGCTATCCGGCCGCGATGGGCGTCCTCGCCCGCGTGCGGCCTCGGCCGGTGAGACGTCAGGAC
>JACCTK010000394.1 GCA_013812465.1 Actinomycetota bacterium | reverse complement strand
CGTCGAGTTCAACGCCTCAGCGCGTGCAAAGACGCAGCTGAACGAGCTCGGGCTCGTTCCCTCAACCGAGAGCGCGGGCGTCAAGAGCGTTCTCTCGGCGGCGGCTTGGACGTACGTCGCAGGCGCCCTGGCGGCGGTGGCGATGCTCCTCTACTACCTGTCGCTGCTCTCGAACCGGTAGCGCGGGCAAAGCCGGTGCCTGTCACCCTTTTTGGGTGACAGGCACCATGCTCGTCAACGTTCGCGCGGCATCCAACTGAAGCGGGTCAGTGCGATCACGAGCCCAGCTGCTCCCCAGGCGAGGACTACTCCGAGAGCTTTGACGTCGGCAAACAGCGACTGGCCGTCGAGGTAGACGCCATCGACGATGTCGAGGAAGTGCGTGAGCGGAAGCACTTTGGCGATCGCGTCGAGGAAGCCCGGGTAATCGTCCGTCGGTCCGAACGACCCCGACAGGAACGCCATCGGCAGCAACAACACGTTGACGACCGCCGAGACGCCTTCGGCGGAGCGGATGAGCGATGCGGCGCCCACTCCGAGACCGGCGAAGCACGCCACGCCGAGCACCACGGCGCCTGCGAACCCGAGCCAGTTCGCGGGAGCGCTCGCGTCGAAGACGAACCTACCGAGAAGGACCAGGGCCACGGCTTGCAGCGCAAAGATCAGGAGTGTCGAAGAGAGAACCGCGGCGATGTACGTCGTCGGCGGAAGCGGAGTGGAGCGAAGCCGCTTCAGGACTCCGGTCTCGCGCCTGCCGACGAGGATGATCGCCAGCCCCCCGAAGGCGGTGTTCGCGGCCCCGTAGCCGAACAGCCCTGCGAGCAGCAGGTCCGCCGCCGGTACAGCCACGCCGTCGATCTCGATCTCGTCCGAGTACACGGATCCGAGCAACACGTAGAGCAGGAGCGGAAAGATGAAGACGAAGACCGCCGCCTCTCGGCTTCGCCAGAAGATGCGCTGCTCGTACGCGAGTTGATGGAAGAGCAGCGTCACTCAGCATTCTCGTCGTCGCCGACGAGATCCAGATAGACGTCCTCGAGCGTGGGCCGCCGCACCTCGAGGTGCTCGAGGCGACGCCCGTCGGCGAGCGCCTTTGTGGTCAGCTCGTGCAGCGTGAGGGTCGGGTCTTCTGTCTGGACGACGACCGGCTCACCGTTCAGCTCGAACCTAATCTCGGCCTTGTGCGCTCCCCCGATCAGCTCGGCCGGGGTTCCCAGGCTCACGATCCTCCCCGCTTGCATCACCGCGACCCGGTCTGCGAGCTGCTGAGCCTCGTCCAGGTAGTGGGTGGTCAAGAGAATCGTCTTGCCGAGCGACCGGAGCGTCCGAATCAGCTCCCATGCAGTCCGGCGCGCGGCGGGATCGAAGCCCGTTGTCGGCTCGTCGAGGAAGACGAGATCGGGATCGCCGACGAGCGCGATACCGAGGTCCAGACGGCGCTTCTGACCACCCGAGAGCGTCTTCACGCGCGCATCGCGCTTCTCCTCGAGCCCGACGATGCGAATGACGTCGTCGACGTCTCGCGGTTGCTCGTAGTAGCCGGCGAAGAGCCGGTGAACCTCCTGGACCGTCAGGAGCGGAGTGAACTCGGACTGCTGGAGCACGACGCCGATCCGCTCCCGAAGCGCGCGCGGCGCCGCAGCCGGATCGTGTCCGAGCACCGTCACCTCGCCGGAATCGCGCGTGCGATAGCCCTCGAGGATCTCGACCGTCGTCGTCTTCCCGGCGCCGTTCGGGCCGAGCAGTCCGAAGACCTCCCCCGCCCGAACCTCGAAGCTCACCCCCCGTAGCGCCTCGACCCCGTCGTAGGACTTGCGTAAGTCGGTGGCGACGATGGCGCTGCTCATGCGTGCAGCGCTCAGGCGTCCATGGAGAGCTCGGCGACGCCTCCCGGTGGAAAGCCGGGGTCGCTACCAGTCAGCTCGAGCGCGATCTCCGAGCAGTCCGGCTGGTGGCAGACGGCCGCGACCGGGCCCTCCGCGACGCCCACGGCATCGCTGAGGCGCTCCAGGGTCGTTCCCGGAGCAAGCCTCTCGTCGATCCGGAGCTCGGCCGAGCCGGCCTCGGCGATCGCCTCGGCGGTCTCGCTCGCCCGAAGCAAGGGACTCGAAAAGACGAGGCGAGGCGGCGTGGGGTGACCCGCGAGCCTCTCTGCGAGCGCTCGTGCCTCGTCCCGGCCGCGTGCGGAAAGCGGCCGCAGATCGTCGGGGTCACCAGGGTCGGAATGCGCGTGGCGAACAAGGAAGACGAGCATCGCGCCGAGCATAGTCAGGTCTGGCCGGGCGCCTCGCGCTCAGTAGGCTGGCCCCGTGCCGAGCCTGCGCTACGTCGTCGCCGACGTCTTCACCGACCGGCCGCTCGAGGGAAACCAGCTCGCCGTCTTCACCGATGCGCGCGGGATCGATGAGGGGACGATGCAGGCGCTCGCGCTCGAGATCGGGTTCTCCGAGACGACCTTCGTGCTGCCGCCGGAGCAAAGCGGCACGGTCCGGATCCGGATCTTCACGCCCAAGTCCGAGCTTCCGTTTGCCGGTCATCCATGTCTGGGGACGGCCTGGGTGCTCGCATCCTCTCTCGACCGGCCAGTTATCGAGCTGGAGACGATGAGCGGCATCGTTCCCGTGGAGCTCGAACGCGAAGGGAGCGGGAAGATCGTCTTCGGCCGGATGAGCCAGCCCCTCCCGAGCGTCGAGCCCTACCCGGAACCGGAGGCGCTTCTACAGGCATTGCGCGTCGAGGGATCACAGCTTCCCGTCGAGCGCTACGACAACGGCTTGCGGCACACGTTCGTCACCCTCGGCTCGCACGAGGAGGTCGCCGCGCTGAGGCCGGACCTTTCCGCGCTGACCGAGCTCGAGGTCATGGTCAGCTGCTTCGCCAGCTCCGGCGCCGCCTGGAAGACACGCGTGTTCGCTCCTTGGGACGGGGTTCCCGAGGACCCGGCGACCGGCTCGGCGGCGGGGCCGCTCGTCGTTCACCTCTGCCGGCACGGCCTCGTGGAGTGGGGGGAGTGGATCGAGATCTCGCAGGGCGCCGAGATCGGGCGGCCCTCGACGCTCTTCGCGCGTGCGGATGCGCGAGACGGTGAGCTCGAGCGGGTAGCCGTGGGCGGGCACGCGGTCGTGGTCGCGCGCGGCGAGTTTCGGCTCTAACGACCACTCGCTTGCCCTGCGGGCGCCCTACGACCGGGCGACCGTTACGGCTTGGAGAAACGGTAGTGCGAGACGCCCCACTCCGATCCGGATCGATACCCCCAGAGCTCCGCGCACGCCATGAAGAAGATTCGCCACATCTGCAACCGCCGCGCCGCAGCCGACCCGTACGTCTTGGACAGGACCTCGACAGTGTTGGCGTGGGCATAGTCGAGACGGTCGAGCCACGCCTCGGCCGTCCGCGCGTAGTGGAGCCCGTTGACGGCCCACTGCTCTTGGAGCGCGAGCTTGCCGGCGAAGTGGGGAATGAGGTCGTGCGACGGCATCGTCCCGGCCGTGAAGAAGTGCTTCGCCATCCATCCCGACTCGTACGCGTAGGCGAGCTCGCGATGCGAGAAGACGTGGACGAACAGCTTCCCGCCCGGCTCGAGCCAGGTGGCGATCTTGTCCAGGAGGGCTTCGTAGTTGCGCGCGTGCTCGAGCATCTCGACGGAG
>JACCTK010000385.1 GCA_013812465.1 Actinomycetota bacterium | reverse complement strand
GGCAACATGGCCCAGGGTGTCGCCTTTATGGCGCGCGCGTTGGGCATCCCGGCGACGATCGTCGTCCCCGACAACGCATCGCAGGCGAAGCTCGCCGCCGTCGAGCGGTTGGGCGGCCGCGTCGTGCGGGTGCCGTGGGAGACGTGGTGGTCGGCGATCGAGGCCGACCGCGATCAAGCCCTGGTCGACCTCGAAGGTGTCGACGGATATTTCGTCCACCCCGTACGCGACCCACCCGTCATGGCCGGGAACGGCACGATCGGACTCGAGCTCGCCGAGCAGCTGGAAGACATCGACGCGGTGATGATCCCCTGGGGAGGCGGCGGGTTGACCACGGGAGTGGCGAGCGCGCTCCGGGCGGTCTCGCCGAGCACGAAGGTCTACGTGTGCGAGCCCGAGACCGGAGCTCCCGTGAGCGCCGCGATCGCCAACGACGGCGCCTCGACCCCGGTTGAGTTCAAGCAGTCCTTCGTCGACGGGGCGGGGTCGGGGTCGCTTCTGTCCGACATGTGGGAGCTGGCGCGTCCGCTCGTGACCGACGCGTTTCCGATCTCGCTCGAGTCGGTCGCCGCCACCGTGAAGCTGCTCGTCGAGCGCGGGCGGATCGTCGCGGAGGGCGCGGCTGCGCTGCCGGTGGCGGCGGCGCTCGCTGGGGCGGCCGGCGAGGGACGCGTCGTCTGCATCGTCTCGGGTGGGAACATCGATCCGGACCGCCTGGCCGAGATCCTTGCTGGAAGGATCCCCGACTGAGGAGGATCGTCTCGCCGAAGGACGCCCGCCGGATCGCCGTCCGTGCGCAACTCCTCGACGGCTCCGCGAACGGCGTCCTCGACACCGTCCGCCGGCTCGGGTTCCTCCAGATCGACCCGATCTCGAGCGTTGCGCCGCCTCAGTACATCGTCCCCTGGAGTCGGCTCGGCCCCTACGACCGCGCCGAGCTCGACCGGCTCCTGTGGAAGCAGAAGAAGCTCTTCGAATGGAACGCGTACATCTGGCCGATCGAGGATCTGCCCTTGGTGCGCGCCCGGATGCGCCGTCGCAGGGGCAAGTACTCCTTCGAGCGGCGCGCCACCGAGTTTCTGCAGACGAACGCCCGCTTCAAGCGCTACGTCCTGCGCGAGCTCGAGCGAAACGGGCCGATGCTCTCGCGCGAGCTCGAGGATCACTCGCGCGAGAAGCGCGGGTCGCACGGCTGGTACGGCAACAGAAACGTGGGCATCTTGCTCGAGATCCTGCACGGACGAGGCTTGGTCGCGATCGTGGGGCGAAACGGCGGGCAGCGACTATGGGATCTCGCCGAGCGCTGGTATCCCGAGACCGAGACGGTCTCGCTGCACGAAGCCGAGCGGACGATCGCGGAGAAGCGGTACCGATCTCAGGGCGTACGGCTGACGCCCGCGGGCTGGGAGGCCCATCCGAGCGCCTCGGACGGCCCCGTTCCCGAACGTGTGACGCTCCTCTCCCCCTTCGACCGCCTGATCCACGACCGCGATCGCGCCGAGGCGTTGTTCGGCTTCCGCTACCGCCTGGAGATGTACGTGCCGAAGGCGAAGCGCGAGTACGGCTACTACGTGCTGCCGATCCTGGTCGGCGACCGGCTGGTGGGCCGCGTCGAGCCGCTCTTCGACCGGAAGGCTGGCACGCTTCGAGTGCTCGGCGCGTGGGGTGACACCTCGCGCCTGGACGAAGCGCTCGACAGCCTCGCGAGCTTCCTCGGCGCCGAGCGGATCGAGAAGTCGACGAAGTCCGCCAAGTGACACAGTGTCACAAGGCGTGCACGACGCGTCAGTAGCATCCTCGCGATGGAGTTCGAGACGCGCGCCATTCACGTCGGGCAGGAGCCGGATTCCGCCACCGGCGCGATCACGACCCCGATCTACCAGACGTCCACCTACGTGCAGGACGCGGTCGGGGTGCACAAGGGTTACGACTACGCACGCGTCGCCAACCCAACCCGGACAGCGCTCCAAGAGTGTCTCGCCTCGCTGGAGGGCGCGAGCCACGGCCACGCGTTCTCCTCGGGTTTGGGAGCAGCGACGACCCTGATGCACTTGCTCTCCCCCGGCGACCACGTCGTCTGCGTCAACGACGTGTACGGAGGCATCTACCGGATGTTCTCGCAGGTGTACGAGCCGAAGGGGTACAGGGTCGAATTTCTCTCCGCTCCGGAGATCAACGCCGCGCTCGGGGAGCATTTGGACGAGCGGACACGGCTCGTGTGGCTCGAGACGCCGACGAACCCCCTGCTGAACATCGTCGACATCCGAGCCGCAGCCGATGCCGCGCACCAGGTCGGCGCGATCGTGGTCGTCGACAACACCTTTGCCTCCCCGTACCTGCAACGCCCGCTGGAGCTCGGCGCCGACATCGTCCTGCACTCGACGACGAAGTACCTCGGCGGCCACTCGGATGCGGTCGGCGGCTTCCTCGCCACGAACGACCCTACGATCGCTGAGCGCCTGTTCTTCCTGCAGAAGTCGCTGGGAGCTATCCCGGGCCCGTTCGACTGCTGGCTCGTCCTCCGGGGCGTGAAGACGCTCGCCGTCCGCATGCGGGCGCACTGCGAGAACGCTCGTCGAATCGCCGAGTTCCTCGGCGCGCACCCCGCCGTCGAGACCGTCCTCTACCCCGGCCTGGCGAGTCACCCGGGTCACGAGATCGCGGCGCGCCAGATGGCCGATTTCGGCGGCATGATCTCGTTCCTCGCGGCCTCGGAAGAAGACGCGGTCGGTGTCTGCGCACGCACGGCTATCTGGAAGCTCGCCGAGAGCCTCGGAGGCGTCGAGAGCCTGATCGAGCATCCCGCGCGAATGACCCACGCCTCGACGGCGGACGCCCCGTTCGCGGCGCCGCGCAACCTCGTCCGGCTCTCCGTGGGAATCGAGTCGGCCACCGATCTCGTCGCCGACCTCGAGGC
>JACCTK010000381.1 GCA_013812465.1 Actinomycetota bacterium | reverse complement strand
CCTCCGTCGTCCGAGACCGCGGTCGCGAATCCCGCGAGCTCCTCAGGTCCCATCCGGTCTGCCACGCCGCCGGCGACGTGAATCGCGACGTCGCGATTTCCCGTCTGGAACCTCAGCAGGCGGATCGCGCGAGTCACGTAGCCGTAGGTCGCGTCAAAACCCTTGAACGCGCCGCCCGTGTACACCATCGGAGCGAAAGCGTCCGAGACCTCGGCGAGCTCGGCCCACGGGAAGCGAGGCCAGGTGCTCGGGCGTCGCTCCAGCCCACGCGGATTGAATGGGATGATCGCGAGCGGGGTCGCTCCCGCCTTTTGACGCACACGCCGTGCCAGGGCGACAGCTCGTCGTGAACGCAGCGCGACGTCGCGAAGCGCCGTCCCCTCGATGTTCAGGCTGATCGCGTCGAAGGCCTGCCCGCCGCGCGTGCGGAAGGTCAGCATGGCCAGCGACCTCCTCGTGTCGCGAGCATGATCCACGTGCCCCGGCAAGTACCAGGCCACCACCCTGATGCCTCGCGCGTGCAGCGCCTCGACGAAGCGGCCGAGCTGCGCAGGCTTGACGACATCGGTGGACGCGCCGTAGTTCGCGGTCTCCACCCACACTGTTCGAACTCCGCGTGCGGCGATCCTCGACGCAGTCGCCTCGGGGGCGGCGAAGACCGCGCTGTCGTAGATGTCCACCCAGGTGCCGAGCCCGCCGAAGACGGAGGCGTCCGCTTTTTTCGCGGCGGGGGCAGACGCGGCCCCTGCGCAGGCAACGGCTAGCGAGATCGCGAGGACGGCGACGAGCACGCGCATCGGCGAGACGATACGGGCGATCTGTGAAGACGCTGTCAATGAGTGCGGTCGAAAGAGCCCCGGCGGCAGGCCGGAGCAGGCGAGACGCAAGGCGCTTGTCACCCTCGGGGGGCGATAGGCGCCTTCTCGATAAGCCCGGTCGAAGCGCCCGCCGGCAGTCGCGAGCGAGCGAACGCACGGTGCCCGTCACCCTGGAGGGTGACAGGCACCCGCTCGTCCGCCTCAGAGGCGCGGCTGGCTAGGGCTTCTGCGATCCGACGCCGCAGAACGCGGCGAGGAACTCCTGCAGCGTGGCCCCGCGTCCGATCAGAGAATGCGCCTGCCCGTTCGTGGGATCTCCGTCGGAGTTGCCCCTGCCACCGATGGCGCTGCCCTGACCTCCACGGTCACCGACCAATTCCTTGTACATGGTCGTGTAGAACCCGTGACACCCCTTGTCGGGCGAGCTCGGGTCCGCCAACGCCGAAGCCGAGAGCACGAGAACTGCTGCTGTCGCAAGGACAGCAATGAGACTCTTCATGCGGTTTCCCCCTATCTGATTTGGGGCGCCTTGGCTACGCCCCGGTCGGCTGTTACCTCGGCCAGGCCGGAGGAGGAGACGATCCCTCCCGCGGGCGATCCGCCTTCCGCGCAGCGCTCGAGCGATCCGTCGACTCCCTCTAGAATCAGAGTGCGCGGACGTAGCTCAGTTGGTAGAGCACTGGCTTCCCAAGCCACTCCGCGCGTCCCGACGCTCGACGACGAGCGACCTCAAACCCCGATGAACGCTGGGATCTCCCGGACGTCGGGAGATCACCCTTCGCACCGCTCTGCGGGTCGAATCTGCCGCGAGATGGCGTTGAAGTGGCGTGAACGAGAGAGCCGATAGGCGGAACCATGGCGAAGATTTCCGCAGCGCTCCCCACCGATCTGCACTCGCGCCTCGTCGACCGAGCGCGAGAAGCTGATCGCAGCGTCTCCGCAGAGCTCCGCGTCGCCATTCGCGAGCACGTCGACGCGCAGCCGGCGAACGCGCAGACACATCCGACGACCAAGAAGGCGACGTGAGCGACATCGCGAGCAGGGCCGAGGAGGCCGCGGACATCGCGCTCGGCGCAGCCGGAGTTGCAGTGAAAGCGGGGAACAAGGCAGTCGCTGCGGTGCCGATTCCGGACCCTCGCGACGACGTGAACTTCCAGCGCCTGGCGGGACTCGAGCAGTCGACGCTCGCCCGCCTCATGCCACGCCGTCGCAATCACTGGCCGAAGCTCCTCGAGCACGAGCAGCGGCTCGCGGAGCTCGATGGTCGCCAAGAGGTTCTCCGTGCCGAACTGAGCGAGCTCCGTCAGCAGCGCGAGACGGCTCCAGAGCGCCACGCGCTTGCGGTCGCGGGCTGGCTCGAGCGTGGTGAGCCCGGTGAGCGCCCCGGCTCTGACGCGGACGTCCTCGAGCAGGCGATCGTCACGAAGGAGGCCGAGCTCGTGGCCGTCGACCACCTCGTCGCCAAGCTCCTCGCCGCGAAGATCGACTACGTCACGAAGAACCGCGCCTCGCTCCGGCGAACGGCCGAAGGCGCAACGGCGAAAGCCAGGGCAAGCTACGAGCAGGCCATCGTCGCCCTCGCCGGGGCTCGTGAGGAGCTCCTCACCTGCCGGTCGGATCAGATGTGGGCCGAGCTGTACCCGAGCGAGACCACTCGTCAGTCGCGGGGCACGGAGGTGAACCTCTCACTCGGCTTGCAAGCGCCGGTGAAACGGACGCTCGGCATCACGACCCAGCTCCCCATCACCGCGATCCATGAGGCACTGAAGGCCGACGCAGCCACAATCGCCGAACGGCTAACGCCGGAGCAGCGGGAGGAGCTCGGGGTCGGACCGCAGGCGACGCCCGAGCAGGTAGCAATGTGGGACTCCGACCCTCGCCACCAGGAATGGGCAGCGGCGAAGCGGCGTGAGCTGAACGAGCTGGCCCAATGGGCGATGACCCCTGCCCAGCTCCGCAACATGGCCCAGGAGATGGACGAGTGACGCTCGCCATCTGCTCTTCCTGCCTTACCCCCCAGCCTCGAGGCCATCGCTGCGGGGCAGGTGCAGCACGAGACCGGCTACGCCGCCAGCGTCGCAGCGCGGACAAGGGCTA
>JACCTK010000375.1 GCA_013812465.1 Actinomycetota bacterium | reverse complement strand
GGGCGGCTCCGGCCCCGAGTACACACTCACCTAGCCGAGCTCCCGTGCCCGGCGGAAGAGTGCCTTGTGACACTGTGTCACTAGGAGGGGATTGGATTTCGAACGGCAGCACCCTCGGTCCATCTACTTATTGGTGCTCCGCCCAGTAGAGAACATCTCGATAGTCCGCTAATGCAACGTCAACGAAATGACGGAGCTTTCTAGATCACGGCCGTTGATGTCCGTCACGGTTTGCCCACGCCCGAGCCATCGCGACGCGGTCGGCGAGCGGCGGGTGTGTCCCGAGCATGAGCTGAACCCACTGCGGCGGGTCGGGGTCACCGAGCGACGTCTCCGAGAGCCCGACCATCGCTCCCTCGACAGAGGCTGGATCGCGCGTGACCTCGAGCGCCTTCCAGTCGGCCTCGGCCTCCATTCGCCGCGTGACCCAGTTCGCGGCCGGCGCCGTCACCAGCTGGAACGCTGCGGCGACGACCAAGGCGAGCGGTATCGCCTCCGGCGCGCCCATTCCTCCTCGCCTTCTCGTCGCCAGCATCAGGATGAAGGCGCCCGGAACAGCGAAGATCGCGAACCAGCCGATCCCCTCGGTGAGGTGCCGCTGCGAGTGGTGTGCGAGCTCATGGGCGAGGATGACCTGCTGCTCCCCGCTGTCGAAGGGATCGTCGAGCACCGTGTCCCAGAACACGATGCGTCGCGTCGGGCCGAAGCCGTACGCATAGGCGTTTGCCTGATCGGTGTCCTCGGCCACTTCCTGCACGTACGCGGGAACGTCAGCGAGGCCGAGCTCGTCCTCGAAGCGGTCACCAGCCTCGACGAGCGTCTCGTCGGAGAGCGGCTCGGTCGTGTAGTCGACGTACGGGGCGACGAACGTGAAGAGGGCGGCGATGGCGACGAAGGCCGCGGCGCCGGGTAGCCACCACCAGTCGCCCAAGAGGCGAGCCAGGCCCATCACAATCAATAGCGCGAGGCAGAGCGAGACGAACTGCGCGCCGAGGAGAATCCAGTCGTCGAGCAGCCAGCTGACGTAGCCGGAGTCGCTGACGTCGTAACGCAGCGCCCACCAGTGCCCGACGAGCCGGAACGGCAGGTTCACGAGCCACACGAGCGCCAGTCCGAGCATGCCCAGGAGCATCCCCGTCCCGATCGGTCCGGCGGCGGACTCCCGCGTGAAGGCGACGCCCCTTCGCGCGTAGATCCACAACGTCGCGAGGAGCGCGATCTGCGAGAGCGCCCAGAGGGCGTACAGGAAGCGCTCGAACCGCTCGGCTCTCGCGACGAGCTCCGCGCCGAACACCGTTCTCTCGTCGAGGTCGCCGAGCGCAAGGCCGTTCGGGACGGCGGTCGGCCAGAGGAGGACCACGCCCACGGCCAACCCCGCCAGGACTAGGACCCCGACAGCCGTCTTCAGAGCCGGTCCTCTGCGCTCGCGTCCGCAATAGCGGCCACGCGTGGATTCAAGACCGGCGCCGCGTGGGGGTACCGGTCGGTGAGAAGCAGGAAGTACGAGTCCAGCTGAGCGCCGTAGCGGAGACAGGCCACCCCCAGGTTTCGGAGGCCCTCCGGCATTTGTCCGGTGACGACGGCGTAGAACCAGCCGAGTAGGGCGACGACGACGAGCACCGCGCCGAGAGCGCCTCCGAGCAGGAGGGCGGGGAGGGCCAGGACGAGGCGAAGCAACGTCTTCCAGCGGTTCTGCACGGCTGACGGGTCGATCTCGACGTCGATGCCGTACGAGGCCGCGCGCCCGGTGAACCCCGGGAACTTGCGGCCGACCAGGTGGACAAAGGCGAGAAGGTGCAGCACGTAACGCACATACGCGGCCAGAAAGCGATGGAGCTTCGCCGGAAGCCGCCCCGTCGCGAGAGCGACGAGCCAGCCGGCAATAGCTGCGAGGAAAGTGGCGACCGACCAGAGCAGGAGCCACACGAAGTGCGGAATCGCGAGGAAGAGCCGGAACACGACCATGAGGCGGGGGCGGTCGAGATCATCCGTGACCACGATCCGCACGGGATGCTCGGGCAGCTCGGCGAAGCCCTCTGCGAGGACGGGGTCGGAACTCGGGTAGCGGCCGGTCAGAAGGAGCGCGTACCCGCCGGTCTGAGCGCCGTAGCCGAGCGCGTAGGCGGTGAGATCACGAAGGCCGCGTGGCTCGCGCCCGAGCGCGAGAATTGCGAACCAGGCGAGGAGGGCGGCCGCTCCCGCGACCCCCGAAGACGTCGCGAGCGCGACGAAGACAAGGTAGAAGCCCCCGCTTGCGCTCCATGTGAACCCAGCCCCGAGCGATGCGGCGAGCAAGATCGCCGGGAGCGCGAGCAAGAGGCGAACAAGGCCGCTCAATCGGCTCTGAGGCGCCGGTGGGTCGATCTCGACATCCAGCGGATAGCCAGGTCGTCCGCGGAATCCGGGATACGGGTCAGCAGCGAGAAAGAGGTACGCGCTCAGATGAGTTGCGTAACGGAGGTAGCCCGCGACGAAGTCGTGCAGGCTCTGAGGCGCCTTTCCCTCGATGAGGACGGCGAGCCAGAGGACGAACGAGACGATCGAGGCGGCGGTTCCCCAGAGCGTCAGCCAGACGAGGTGCGGGAGCACGAGTACGAGCCGGAGGAGAACCGTGAGTCGGCTGCGGCGCAGGTCGTCGTCACGGACGATCAGGCGAATCGGACGCGCCGGGGAAGTGGCGGCCACGGGCGCATTGTGGACGACCCGGCGCCGCGGGGACCGGCGTTAGCGCTCGTAGCGACGGATGTCGGAGCCGGCGAAGCTGGTGACCCACATCGCGTCGTCGGCACGCACGATCGCGAAGGCGCCAGGCCCTGCCGCGAAGCTGTCGACGACTCTCCGACCGGACGGATGAACGCGGTGGACGAGCGAATGCTGCTTGTCGGTGACCCAGACCAGGCCGTCCGGCGCTGCTGCGGCATGCGCGAGCGTCTCTCCGAGGCGGAGCCGTGACAGCACGCGGCCGGTCCGGGCGTGAAGTCGCAGCACCGAGTCCGGGGTGGTCACCCAGACCGTGCCGTGGATGCAATGCGGCCAGCCGGGCGCCATCGTGCCGACCGGAACCCGCCGCATCCGGCTCGTCGAGGGATCGATCGCGGTCAGCCACGTCACGTCTCTTCCGTGCCCGACCCAAATAAGCCCGCCGCAGGCGGCAAGGCCAGCGGGGCTCCCTCCGGCCCGGAGAACTTGCGAGACCTTGCTCCTGGCCGGATCAATCTTCGACACCGTTCCGGCGTCGAAGCTCGTCGCCCAGGCCGAGCCGCCCGTGAGCAGCACATCGAAGGCGCCGGCGCCGACTTTCACGCGACTCTGACGTCCCGAGCCGAGTGAGATGCGGACGGCCTCGCCCGCGCGATCGCGTGTGACCCAAACGGCTTTCGGCCCCACGTCGACCCTGCACGCCCAGGCGCCGATGCGAGCGCGCGACTGGATGCGCCCGTTCCGCTGGTCGAGGCGAAGCAGCGTTCCCGTCCCGTACACACCGACCCAGAGCGACGCGGCCCCAACGGCGGTCCCGCACGGGGCGGAACCGGTCTCGACGACGAGGCTCTCGACCGGGACCGGCGGGACGGGAGCGCCGCCACGCGCCGCTGGTGCGAGCAGCGCAGCGAGCGCGAGGAGAACGATCCGGGTTCGCATCTTCCGCATCTACACCCGAGCATTGATCCCGGTTCCCCAAAGGTACGATCGGGCCGTGGAGTCCTTGCCGGTCGGCCGCGAGGACGTCGAGCGCGCAGCGGGCGTCATCGCCGGCCGTCTCCACCGAACTCCGACCCTCTCGTGCCGCACGCTGGGGCCGCACGTCTTCTTGAAGGCCGAGCTGCTCCAGCGCACCGGATCCTTCAAGCCGCGTGGCGTTCTCACGAAGCTCGCCTCGCTTACCCCCGAGGAGAAGGCTCGCGGCGTAATCGCCGCGTCGGCTGGCAACCACGCCGCCGCGCTCGCCTTCGGCGCCGCGCTCGAGGGGATCGACGCACTCGTCGTCATGTATCAGGGCGCGAGCGAGGTCAAGCTCCGAGCTGTCGAGGGGTACGGCGCGACGATGGACCTCGAGGCGACCGGTCCGGCAGACGTCTTCGAGCGCCTGGATACACTTCGGGAGAAGACCGGACGGGTTCTCGTCCATCCCTTCGACGACCCGCTCGTCATCGCGGGTCAGGGAACCGTGGGGCTCGAAATTCTCGAGGACGTCCACGAGGTCGAGCGGATCCTCGTGCCCTGCGGCGGCGGCGGGCTCTTCTCAGG
>JACCTK010000364.1 GCA_013812465.1 Actinomycetota bacterium | reverse complement strand
ACTAGCGACGCCCCTCGGCCCGCTTGACAACGCCCGCTACTACCACCTCCTGCTGATCGACCCCCCGTTCGGCCGTGAGCTCGTGACCGAGTGGCGGCGAAGCGACCCGAGCTGGGACACGCTCGTGTTCTATCTTCTCGCCGCGCTCGCGCTTCTCGCTGTCGCGAAGGGGCGCCGCCGGCTGACGCCCTTCGACATGTCCGCGCTGGTCTTCACGTTCGTAGGAGCCGTCCTCGCCATCCGCGGCATCCCCTGGTTCGCGCTGTCCTGCCTCGTCCTCGTGCCCGTCGCGCTCGGCCCTTTGCTCGAAGAACGCACGAAGCGCGTGCCACGAGCGCTCGACCGCGCGCTCTCGTATGGCGCGATCGCCATCCTCGCGCTCGTGGCGATCCTCGCGCTCGCCCGCGACGACAGCTGGTACCTGAAAAACTGGCCCGGGGGAGCCGTCGCCGCAGTGCGCGACTCGCTGGAGCCGGAGACCCGCGTGTTCGCGACGAGCCGCGACGCGGACTGGATCCTGTGGCGCATCCCCGAGCTACGCGGCCGCCTTGCCTACGACGTGCGCTTCGAGATCTACGACCGCGAGACGTTCGAGCGGATCGTCCGCTTCCGCGGTGAGCAAGGAGACGACTGGAAGTCGTTGGCGGACGGCTATCAAGTCGTCATCTTCGAGACCCACCAGGAGCCGTCCTCGCACATCGACGACTTTCTCGCGGAGCCAGGGGCTCGTCCCCTGTACGCGGACGAGCGGATCACGGTCGTGCTCCGGCCGGCGCTGGGCCCGTAGTCGGCGCAAGACCTGAATCCGCTCGCGCGGATTCAGGTCGCGGCTGAAATCCCTGAAGCCGTCCGCTTCGCGCGGGAGCGGCTCCGTTTCACACCAATGTCTCCTGGACCGCCCGGGCGAGACACGTTGAGGACGAAGGCAACGAGCGCTGCCGCGACGAGGAGAGGCAGAAGTGTCTGGATCCCCGAGCCGTTGTCCCCTCGGGGTGCCAGCCACACGAGCACCGGCAGGAGCCAGATCGCGGAGAAGCGCGGCCGTGCGACCGCGAGCGGCACGAGCAGGAGTACGAGGTAGTGCTGCCAGAGGATCGGCGTGGCGGCGAGAACCGTGGCCAGCGCAGATGTGAATGACCGCAAGTCGTCGCCATGCCGCGCGAACCACGCGCAGCCCGCGAGCAGCGCCAGCGCGATCGCCCCCGAGAGAACACGAGCGGCCGTCCCATCGAGCCCGCCGGCAGCGAATACGCCGATGAGCGAATAACTCTCCTCGGCCTCGAGCTCCGCGAGCTTACGAAGCAGCTCGGGGTAACGCGCGATGTCCTCGAAGCCGAGCGCGCCCCAGGTGATGAGCGTCAAGCTGAGCGCAACAACCACGGCGCCGACGGCCGCGCGAAGCCGCCGGGTGAATAGCATCCACGCGAGCAGTGGCCAGATGACGAGCTTCAGCGCGACGCCGATCCCGGCCGCCGCCGCCAGCGGCCAAGCAGAGCGATACCGCCAGGCAAGCGCCGCCGCCAGGGCGAGGAGCAGCGACGAGCTCGCCGTGTGGATCGCGTTCAACGACGGCGCCCAGAGCAAAACCGCTCCGTAGCACCGCCAGTCGCGCAGTCCGATAAGAAGAAGCGTCCCGAGAAGAACGCTTATCGCGACAATCGCCGCGGCGACCGATGCGGCGTTCTCGGACAACACCGTGAACGGAATCGACGCGTACGCCAAGAGCGGCGGATACACGTATGCCGTCTCGGCGGCGAGCCTCGGATCGTCGATTTCGGGATAGGGCGAGCGGCCGTCGCGAACAGCTTCCGCAGCGGGGAGATACGCCTCCCTGAAGTCATATGCGAGTGATTCGTGCACGCCCGCAGCGACGAGGAAGAACGACATCCAGGCGACAGGAACGACGAGGAGCAGGATGAAGGTCGCAGCGCCTGCAGCGCGCGCCCGAGGCGACATGCCCGCACCCGCATCACGCGTTGCGGTGCTGATTTCGCTCAGGTCGATCTCTCCGCGAGACGCAGCGCCCGCAGTCGGCCGGCGAGTGAGCTCTCAGCCGCCGAGCGACCGCCGAGCGCCACGCCGACGGTGAGGGCTGCCACCGCAATCGTCGCTCCATTCTGGAAGGTCGTGCCGTTGGTGATCTCTTCGGAGCGGTACATGAGGAGAGGCACGAACCACGCGACCCCGAGCCTCGGCTGGGCGACCGCCACCACAACGAGTAAGAGCGCGAAATAGTGGAGCCAGACGATGGGGCTGCACGCGATCGTGGCCGCGATCGCAAGAACGAATCCTCGTCGCTCGTCGACGCGACGAGCAACGACCACCGACGCCACGAGCAAGCCGATGCCCAAGACGACCGAGAGCAGCCGTGCGACCACGTCCGCCGCATCGAGATCGAGCGCGAGCGCGTAGACGCTGTAGCCGTATTCGTCCATGACCTCGCTCAGGCGCCGAAGGAGCTCTCGGTACTCGACGAAACCGGCGAATCCGATCACCGCCCAGGATCCGATGAGAA
>JACCTK010000360.1 GCA_013812465.1 Actinomycetota bacterium | reverse complement strand
GGCAAGAGCCTGCGCCAAATCGCCCGCGACCTCAACGCGAGGCAGACGCCGACCGCACACGGCGGAGCGCAGTGGTGGCCGTCTACCGTTCGCGCGGTCCTTCGTCGAGCCACCGGAGCTGACGAACGTAGCCCCTCAACTGTGACGGTCGACTGAGCAGGCTCATGGGACGACCGAACACCGTTGGGAGCACCTCGCGAACCGCAGCGCGCTATTCGGGCTAGGCGCTCGCGGGGACCTGAGTCGGCGAGGGGCGACAAAAGCAACGGGCATGGATAGATCAAGGGCCCACAAGACGTATCCTTCTCGAGTATCTCTCGCGCAAGCTCCAGCCTGCACTACAAGACATCGACGACTACCCCGGCGCGATCCGGGAGGCCGGGCGCGTCCTCGAGGCCGGCGGCTACTTCTGCCTTGCCATCGTCCATCCGCTGAACTCAGCGGGAAGCTTCGAAGGAGATGAGGGGGACAGCCCGTTCACGATGACGGGCTCCTACCTCGACCCCTCCTACTACCACGACAACATCGCGCGCGGGGGGCTTGAGATGGACTTCGTCAGTGCCCACCGCCCTCTGCAGGCCTACACCGAGGCGCTTGCCGAGGCGGGCTTTCTGATCGAACGTTTGCGTGAACCCGCGCCCCCGGAGCACGCGATCAAGACGCCGCGCCACCGCCGCTGGCAGCGGCTGCCGCTGTTCCTGCACATGCGGGCACTCAAGCGCTGACTTCCTAGTCCGGACTCGCGGACGACGCGACCGACGTGCGCTCGCTCGGAGCCGTGGCTCCAGCAGGCTGTGCTTTCTCAATCGATCGCGAGCGCCTCGGCTGACAGAACGTGGTTTGCGCAACGTCTGGTTCCGCCCACCTTTTCCGGACGTTGCGTAAACCTGGCGCTCCATGACTCGGTCGGCGGGAGATGTCGGCCCTGCGACTCACCCCTGAGCTTGATTGGCAGCCGAACGTCCGCGGGGATCAGAGCTACCTCAGAGCTACCCGGGCGGCGCGCGCCTAGCTCAGCTCGTCCGCCGTGATGAACTCGGCCTCGACAATACGCTCGTACGGGAGCCCGGCGCGCTCGTTCGCCTCCTTCACCGACTCCGCTGACGGTCCTTCGAAGAGGCAGAAGCACTTCTCTTCGGTTGGAATGAACGTCGAGCGCAGATAGCGGACCGGCGTTCCCTCCTCCGTCATCTGCGCTGTCGTGCTCTTCGCGGCACCTGCGGCGGCGGGCAGCTTCTCGTTCGTGAAGCCTGGCAGGTGCCGCTCGACCATGTACCTCGGCATAGCTGATTCCCTTCCGTCGCAACGAGTTCAGCGATTATAGAAAGGATGGGCATCTCTGACGGAAGAATGCCGGCCTAGCGAGCGGCTGTCGTGCAGCGCTACCTTGCCGTCCTCTTCTCCGATCTCGAGCGCCACTCGGTCGAGTGGACGCGGATTCCGCGGGAGAAGATGGTGGCGATCGTCGCTGAATACCGATACATGGCCGAGTCGCTGGCCGGCCAGTACGGCTGCCTCTACCGGGAGTGGGCCGGCGACGGCCACATGTTTCTCTTCGAGAGCGCAGACGCGGCGGCTCAGTTCGGGCTAAAGCTGATCGAGGGATGGAAGATCGGCAGTGAGTCGCTGCCTGCCCTCAAGGACCACCCGCACATGCCTCTGCGGCTCGGCTGCCACTTCGGTGAGTGCACCCAGCTCGACGGCGGCGAGGCGTGGATCGGCCGCGGCAATGCTGTGGCAAAGCGTGTGGAAGGCGAGGCGGAGCCGGACGCGCTCTTCGTCACGGAGAGCGTTCTCGACCTCCTCGATCTTCCGCTCTACGAGTTCGAGGAGCGCGGAGCGCACATCCTGAAGGGTGACGTCCTGACCGCCCGGACTCTCTACCGCGTCCTGAAGTTCGATGCGAGCGCGCTCGAATCGCGGCCACCTGAGCAGCTCGCCGCCGAGGACTGGTTCCTGAAAGGGGTTGGTCTGATCGGCACGGCCCGGGAGTGGAGCGACGAGGAGGCTGACTGCTATCGCGAGGCGCTGCGGCTTCGACCTGACTACCCCGAGGCGCACAACAACTACGCCGTCCTACTTCGGACGCGCGGGGAGCACGGGGAGGCGGCCAAGCACTACCAGGAGGCTTTACGCATTCGGCCGGACTATCCCGAAGCCCACTACAACTACGCGGCCCTGCTACACGCACGCGGCAGCACTGCCGGCGCGGCCAAGCACTACCGCGAAGCGCTTCGCCTCAGGCCGGATTACGTCGACGCCCATCACGCGCTCGCCAATCTCCTGGTGGCGAGAGGGGAGCACGCGGTCGCGGCAGAGCACTATCAGGAAGCGCTGCGCCTGCGGCCGGACTATCCGGAGGGGCACAGCAACTATTCGCTCCTGCTCGAGCAGATGGGTCAGCTCGAGGAGGCTGTGACGCACTTTCGCGAGGCCCTGCGCCTCGCGCCGGGGAACGCGGCCACCCATTACAACTACGCCCTGCTACTCGAGAATCGTGACGACGTCATCGGCGCCGAGGAGCAGTACAGGGCGGCCCTTCGGCTCTGGCCCGACTACGGCGAGGCACATAACAACCTCGCCATCCTCCTTCAGCTGCGGGGTGACCTAGCCGGCGCCGAGGGCCACTATCTCCAGGCACTGCAGGCGCGGCCGGACGATCCCGAGACTCACTACAACTACGGCCTGCTCTTGCGAGCGAAGGGGAACGCAGAGGGAGCAGAGCGCCACTTCAAGAACGCCTACGACCTCGCCCCTGAGGTAGACGTTTTTCGCTCGGCGCTCGAGGGTCCGGGCTAGGTAGGGCAGGCGCCGGCCCTACGCCTCGCGGCTCGGTCGCGTACCAGCCCTGAAAGCCCGAACGGACACCTATCAGCCTCCCTTCACACCAGGCTGAGCGCCTCCACGACGAATGTGACTTGGTTTGCGCAACGTTCGGTTCTGCCCACTCGACCGGCGCGCGCCAGTCGTTCCGCGAGGCCTACTCCAGCTCGGCGACGGGAACCGGAGCTTGGCCATGTTCCGGCTTACTCGGACTCTCGCCTGCCGCCGCTCGCACGTGTCTCATGAAAGTCACGGCAACGGCGGCCGTGACCGCCGCGATGACGGCACTCGCGAGGGCGGCAACCTGCAGCCCCTCGGTAAACGCCTCGCGGGCAGCATCGAGCAGGTCGGTTGCAAGCGCAGCGGGGAGCGTTTCGCTCACCGCCGCTGCACCGCCGAGCGTGTCGCGGGCGATCTCCACCTGATCGGGCGGTACTCCGGCCGGAATGCCGTCGTCGAGCTGGCTGCGGTAGACGGCGGTGCCGAGAGTGCCGAGGATCGCGATGCTGAGTGCCCCACCAAGCTCGGCGCCCGTCTCCGAGATCGCCGATGCCGCTCCGGCCCGCTCTGGCGGAGCCGCCCCGATGATCAGGTCGTTGGCCAAGGTGAAAAGCGGAGCGAGGCCGAGAGAGAAGATGACCGACGCGGTCACGAGGACGGCGAGTCCGGATTCCGCGTCCACCTGCGTGAGCACCGCGAAGCCGGCGGCGGCAACTCCGAGCCCGGCAGCCATCACGTATGCGTGAGGAACCCGGCGCACTATCGCCGGAGCCAGCATGGAGCCGACGATGAACGAGCCGAACGAGGGCAGCGTCCACAGCCCCGCGCGAAACGGCGACAACCCGGCCACCAACTGCAGGTACTGGAAGATGAACAGGAACGCTCCGAACAGAACCAGGATCCCCAGCGTGTACACGGCCAGCGACGCGCTGAAGGCGGGCACGCGGAAGAGCCGCAAGTCGATCAGCGGATCGGCGAGCCGCATCTGCCGACGCACGAATGCCACACCGACCGCCAGGCCAACGACGATGGACAGGATTGCGACCCACCCGAGGCCGTCCTGAGCGATCTGCTTGAGCCCGTAGACGACCGCAAGCACAGCGACGAGCGAAAGCGCGGCACTGTAGAGATCAATCCGCCCCGCTTCGGGATCGCGGAACTCCGGCAGCAGCACCGGCCCGAGCACGAGCAACAGGGCCATGACCGGCACGGCCAGCAGGAATACGGAGCCCCACCAGAAGAACTCGAGCAGCGCTCCGCCGAGCAGCGGACCGATTGCGCCGCCGAGCGAGTAGCTGGTGATCCAGACACCGATCGCGACCGTGCGCTGATGCGGGTCGTGGAACATGTTGCGGATCAGCGACAGAGTCGACGGCGCGATCGTCGCCCCCGCGATCCCGAGCAGTGCGCGAGACGCGATAAGCATCTCGGCGCTCGTCGAGAACGCTGCCAGCAGCGACGCGACCCCGAACGCCACCGCGCCGATCAGCAGCAGCCGACGGCGACCGATTCGGTCACCGAGCGTACCCATCGTGATGAGCGACCCGGCAACCACGAAACCGTAGATGTCGATGATCCAGAGCAGCTGCGAGCTGCTCGGCCTCAGATCCGCGCTTAGAGACGGCACCGCGAGGTGCAGCACGGTCAGGTCCATGGAGTACACGACGCACGCAAGAGCGAGCACGGCCAGGCCGATCCACTCGCGGCGTCCGGCTTTCGGAGCTTCGTCCGCGACCATGCTAGGTAGACCGTCGGGAGCGAGAGAACTCATCGAACCGACGCTACGACGAATGGCCGACGATGTCATGAGGCATTCGCCTCATCTTGAGAGCGGCTCGAGTGTCTCGAGCAACCCGTGGCGCATGGCGTACAGCGCCGCCGCCGCGCGGGTGGAGACGTCGATTTTGGCGTAGATGTGCTCGACGTGGTTCGCGGCGGTCTTCTCGGCGATCACGAGCATCTTCGCGATCTCCCGGGTCGAGGCGCCCCGCGCAAGCAGCACGAGCACCTCCAGTTCGCGCGGCGTCAGGCCGCCGGGCGCGCTGCGGCGGCGAGAGCCGGTCCGGTGGCCGGCTGCCGCCAGCACCGCCTCGGCAACATCGCCGTCGAACCGCCCGGCCCGGACATCGCGCCGCAGCTCATCGGCGGCGTCCGCCGGCCCGAGCTGCGGACGGTGAGGCCGCGGCTCGGTCATCGCGTGATAGGCGTCGGCGGCGGCGAGGACGCGGGCAGACGGGGAGAGCGAGGCGCCGGTGAGCCCACGGTGGTAACCGGAGCCATCGACACGTTCGTGGTGCGCGCCCGCAATCGCGCCGAGCCGGGCGAGAGCCGCGGGTCGTGCGAGTGCGCGCTCCGTGTAGTACGGATGCAGGCGGACGCGCTCGCGCTCGCTCTCCGACAGCGCGCCCGGCTTGTCCCAGACGGTGTTCGGCACACCTGTGCGGCCGAGGTCGTGGAGCAGCGCCGCGCGCCGTACCGCCACGGTCTCGCTCGCCGACAGCCCGAGCAGCCCAGCCGCATCCGCTGCGAGCGCTGCCACGCCGCGCGAGTGGCCGCGGAAGTAGGGCGATTTGAGGTCGGCGAAGTCCGCAACGACCGCGAAAGCCTCGTCGAGCTCGTGTTCAGCGATCGGGCTCGAGCGAGTTGGCTCGGCCGCCACCACCTCGTCCCAAGTCGTCTCTCCGTCGAGGCCAGCGAAGACATCGTCCGCATGGCGCTCGAGCTGTGCGACGAGCATGGGGTCGAACTGCGTGCCGGCGCGCTTTCTCGCGACGACCAGGGCGGCTCGCGGACCGCCGGCGCTTCGGTGCGCCTCGACGATGTCGGCGAGCTGGACAAGTCGAACCGACAGCGCGATTTCTTCGCCGCGGAGTCGGGGCTCGCCCTTGCCATCCCAGCGCGCGAAGAGCTGGCGCATCGGCTCGTACAGGGATGGCCCCAGGCCAAGTCGCTCGGCGAGTGTCGCTGCGACGTCGCAGTGGGAGGCCATTGACTCGGCGGCACTCCGGTTTCCTTCGGCCACGAGCGCGGCTGTTATGCGCACCCGGTGCCACGGCGAACCTCCGGTCCCGGCCCGACGAAGCATGAAGCCGAACAGCGGCAGGCCAGCAAGGTCGACACCGTACGTCGCACTCCTGAAGGCGTTGTCGTCCCCGAACCAGGCTGCGAGCTCGCTCGCGTCGGCCGTGCAGCCCACGGAGGAGAGAAGCGCGACGTAGTACGCCGCCTCGCGCTCTGAGG
>JACCTK010000358.1 GCA_013812465.1 Actinomycetota bacterium | reverse complement strand
CTTCAACTCACGCTGTGCGGGAGTCATTCGATCCTTGCTGCTCATGTTTTCCTCCACCCGGCATTCGGCCGGAACCGTTGCCCCATCGGGGCCACATCGTTCGGCACCACCTCGCGGTTCCGCAGGTTGGCGGGCGCTCGCAGCCGTACGCGCCTCTCTTGATGTCGCTCTCAGTTTACCCCACTTGGCCGCCCTTCTCCGAGCGGTTGTACTTCGAGTCGGAGCTGCTCATGACTCGTCCTTCCGCAGTTGAACCTTGACCCGCTCCTCCACCGGAGCCCGACCGGGCGACACCGTGACCGACTCGATGAGGCGGGAAAGCACCATCCGCTTCCCCTCGACCGGGAGCTTCTCCCAAAGGCCGCGGATCGCCGGCCCTCGAAGCTCGAGGCCGCCGCCCCCGTCGAGAACCTTGAACTCCTCCTCGAGTCCCTCGGGGATCTCGAATCCTGCGAAGGGTAGAGCTGGTACGGACTCCGCTATGGCCTGCTGCGCGGCCTCGACACGAGCCTGTCGAAGCTCGAGTCCCTCTTGGGCGAGACGAGGGTCGATCGCCTTGGTGAGGACGAGGTAGCCCTGAAGCTCTTGCTCGGCCTCTAGAAGCTCGCTCTCCAGCCCTGCGTCGTCGGACCGTGCCTCTTGGGACATCGTGAATGGTCGGTCCACGGGAGCCAGTGAGAAGAGATACTCAGTCAGGTAGCTCTCGATCCGGTCGGCTCCGATCGTCACCCGCTGCGGGCAGTCACTCTGCGGGATGCACCGGTAGAAGTCGTATCGCTTGCCGTTGGAGTGCTGCTGACCGACGACCAGTTTGGCCCCGCAGGTGCCACAACGAAGGATCCCGAGCCTCGCGAGGAGCCGGTCGCTCTTTTCTCTCGAGCCACGGACCTTCTTCCGGGCCTGGACTCGCTCCCAAGTCAACCTGTCGATGATGGGCTCGTGGGACGCAGTGTTGAGGTACTTCCCGAAGCGAAGCTCGCCTAGATAGATCCGCGACTCAAGTGACTTCTGGAACCGTGTGTAGCCGCCTTTGACCCCGTGGACGTTGAGGTACTCGCGCACCTGCTGGATCGAGGCACCAGACGCACGCATGCGGAAGGCTTCCGCCATGAGCGGAGCCTCCACTGGATCGGGCTCGAGCGTGCCGTTCTCCCGCTTTCTGTAGCCGGCGGGAATCCGATCGAACGTGGGAACTCCTCGGGCAATGGCCCGTCGCTTGGACTCCTCGGTCCGCTCAGCCGTCGTGCGGCGTTGATACTCAGCCACGAGTCCGAGCATCGAGCCCGAGAGCCACTGACCGGCCGATCCGTTCGTGACATGACCAACATCGACTGCCAGGATCGCTCCCCCGGCAGCCTCGACCCGGGTGACCAGCTCGGCTTGGACGACCGTGCTCCTGACGAGTCGATCGAAGTAGGCGACGACGATGACGTCGGCGGTGCCGGCCTCGATCTTGGCGACGGCTTGGCTTAGGCCCGGGCGCTTCTCGAGCGCCGCCGCTCCTCCCGATACGTCCAGCTCTTCGAAGACCTCCAGAAGCTTGAGCCCATCACGCTCACACGCATCGACGATGCGCTGACGCTGCTCGTCAGGGGAGACGATCCCTTCGCCTTTGGTGCGAGAGACCCGCACGATTCCTACCGCTCTGCGTTTCATCGCTCATACTGTAGCACACACTCTATGATCAGTCCCAGAGGTAAAAGCAGAGGTGCGCGTAGCCCGCGCCGAGCACCTGCCTCAGGGGCCGAGCTTCCTCGCGCGGCGCCGTCCAGACTAGGACGTCCGGGACCTTGTCGCCGGGGCCGAGCATCGGCCCAAGCCTACGGCAGGACGACCTCCGCGCCGGCGTAGGGCCGGCCGCCGACCCGCACGAGCTTCCGCTCCCAGTCTCGCTGCCTCCAGATCGCGATCGCGTTCGCGTCCCTGCATGCGGCGGCGACCCACGCGCTGCCGACGAACGCCAAGCCGCTAGCGCCGGGACATCCGCGCAGACGACGAAGCACGAGACCGTTGCCCGAGAAGAGCGCGAGCACCGTGCCCTCAACACGGTCGGTCACCCAGAGTCGCTGACCATGGTACGGATCGACGGCAATGTCGTGGAGCAGCGTCCCGACGTCGCGCCGCCAGCGCAATCGCTCCACCCCCCAGTGGAGCGCGCCGACAGTGCCAGAGCCAGAGTAGGTCACATAGGCATATGCCGAGTCGGCCTGTCGCGAGATCTGACGGGTCGAGCCACCGGCGTAAAAGTGGCGGAATCGAAGGGCCTTGCCACGATTCCAACTCAGATCGGCGACGGTGAGCTTGCGACTGGCCGAGCCATGGGTGATGAGGGCGACATCGCCGACTGCGACGTCTAACGGCTGCGGACGAACTTTCACCCGGCTGATGATCCTGCGAGTCGCGAGGTCGATGATGACGAGCTCGCTCCGAGCGGCGTCGGTGACGTACGCGTATGCCCCGTTGGTCGCGACGCTCCTCGGGCGGCCGAAGCCCTGCCAGACCTTCAGCACCCGCTCTTGGAACGAGTCGACGAGGGTCACGGCTCCGGCTCGCGGGCTCGTCACGAGCACGTAACGGGCGCCGTAGGACGTCACGTCGCGTGGGCCGGCGGGAACTTGGATGCGCGCGACGATGTCGCCCGTTGTCAGGTCGACTCCGACGAGCTTCGACGACCGCTCGACCGAGACGAAGACCGCAGGCGTTCCGCCGTCGGTCCGAGCCGACGCGCCGCCTGCGCAGAGAGCGCACGCCAGAGCGGCGGCGATCAGGGCGCGCAGCACCAGCCCTCCACCCCTGGGAACGACCGGGAACGAAATTGCGCAGAGACGTTCGATACCGCGCGGATCCGCTTGCCGTCGGCGCGCACGAAGACCCACTGATCGGCTGCCGGCCAACCGACGAGCAGCCAGCGTCCGTCAGGCGACCAGACAAGGTCTGTGAACCGGCCGGTACCACTGAAGAGAGAGCGTCTGGCCACGAGAAGCTCGCTCACGCCTTCTCGTGTCCGGATAACGGCGAGCTCGCGTGACCCGGGACGGAAAGCGGCGTCGACGAGCCGCTCGTTGCGAACCAACAGAGGTGTTTGCGACCGTGAGCCGAACAGCACGAGCTGCCGCCGTGTCAGAAGCAGCAGCCGTTTTCCATCGTCGGACCACGCGAGCTTTCGAGGCCCTCGAAACGATCGCGACCGCCCGGTTGGCCTCCATGGCCCTTGACCCGAATCGATGTCATATGCGGAAACGCGTCCGAGCGTGTCGACGTGCGTGAGCGTGAATCCCGTGCCCGGACGCCAAACCGGCCCGACGCGATGCGAAGGGCCGCCAGCGTCCGCGTCACCGGTCCCGTCGCCTCCCACGACGTGGACGCGTGTCGTCGTCAGGTACGCGATCCGCGTGTCCGTCTCGCTACCGGTCCAACTCGGGGAACGCGGCCCTCGACGCGCGAGCGACCAGCGGACGTCGCCGTCCGGCTCGAGCGCCGCTAGCTCGTTGTCGCCCGCCGCGATCACGAAGCGGCCGAACGGTGACCAGCTCGCCTCGCGGTAGTCGCCCAACAGGCGCTTCGACCCGTCTTGCTGGACGATCCACACGCCCTCGTCGGAGGCAACCAACAGTCTGCCGGGGGCAGGAAGCGAGAACAGCGCGGGCTGGGCGCGCTCCACACCGACGACCTCGCGAATCTCGTCGAGCACCGCCCGACCCGGCGAGCTGACCGTGGCGGCAACCACGGCGCTCAGGGCGATGGCCACCGCGGCGACACGCGGCCAGTGCGACGGCCGAGGAATCGGCTTCCGCTCGGCGAAAGCAGCAGTGACGACACCCCACGCGCGCTCGCGAGCTTCGTGCTCACCGGGAACCTCGACGCGCTCGAGGTCGCGCTTCACAGCTCGTCTCCCAGCGCATCGAGCCCCCGACGCAGCCTCGAGTTGACCGTTCCGCGCGGAAGGTCCAGCGCCTCCGCGATCTCGCCCGGCGTGAACTCGAGCAAGTGGCGCATCACCACGACAGCACGGTGCTCCGGAGGAAGGCGCGCGAGCGCGGCCAGGACATCGTCGCCCAGCGCGACCGCTGCCACGGGCGCATGAAACGAGTCCGTGAGCTCGACCTCAGCCCGCAGACGTCGCACGCGCGTCCAGTCGATCGCGCGGTTGACGACGATCCGATGCAGCCAAGGCCCGAACGGCCGGCGCCGGTCGAAGCGGTCGAGCGCTCGGAGCGCCGCGAGAAAGGACTCCTGCGCGATGTCCTCGGCCGCAGCGGCGTCGTGGGTGACGAGATACGCGGCGCGGTAGGCGCGTGGCCAGTGCGCACGGAACAGAGCCTCGAGATCGGAGACCGATCCCTCCTGCGCGCCGCGCACGCGGGCGCGCTCGTCGCGAGCGGTGCGCATCCCGTGCCCAGACTACGACGAGACCTATCCAGGAGGTCCATGCCCCCAATACGCCGAACGCAGGGCCGCAGGTCCAGAGCTCCTTGCAACAGACTGTTACAAGGCGGACGTGCGCGGACCTCTCAGTAGGCTTCGCGCGTAGAGAAAGCAATGGATAGACGAGGCTTCCTCCTCGGCGCCGCCACCGTCCCTGTGGCGCTCGCGCTCGACCCACGCGCGTTGGCCGCGCGCCTGGGTGGATCGGGTGTCGCATTCGTCACAGCCGACCTGGAACGTCATGTCGTCCTGGTCGAGCTCGTCTCGGGAACAACTGTCGGTCGCATCCGCACGGGCCCCGGCCCGCGCAGCATCGAGTCCGTCCACGGGCGCGCCGCGGTCGTCGCGCACACGGAGCACGGCGCCGTCACGCTGATCGACGCGGTCTCGCGCCGAATCCGCGCAGAGCTGGACGGCTTCGAATCGCCGCGCTACACCGCCGTACATCCGAGGCATGCGCTCGCGTACGTGACCGACTCGGCGAGAGAGGAGATCGTCGTCCTCGACGCGAATCGCGCGAAGATCCTCTGGCGCACGCGGGTACCCGGCGCGGCTCGCCACGTCTCGATCAGCCCAGACGGGTCGACGCTCTGGACGGCGCTCGGAACGACGGCGAAGCGCGTGGCGGTGCTCGACACCTCCGACCCGCGGCGACCGAAACTCGCTCGGACGTTCGCGGCGCCGTTTCTCGCACATGACATCGTCTTCGCCCCGGACGGCCGCGCCGTCTGGGTGACATCGGGCGAGGAGCGGCGCATCGCTCTCTACCGCGGCGGCTCGAGCCGCCCGACGCGCATCGTCGACGCGGACGCCCCGCCTCAACACGTTGCGTTCGCAGGCGACAAGGCGTTCGTCGCCAGCGGCGACGATGGCACCTTGCGCCGGCACCGGCTCGACGGCGCGCTCGTTCGCGAGGCCACCGTCCCGGTCGGCTCCTACAACCTCACGGTCGCGTATGGTCGAATTGTCACGCCGTCCCTCGGCCAGGGCACGGTCAGCCTGCTCGACCGAAACGGACGGGTCCGCGCGGTTCGCCGCGTCGCCCGCGCCGCGCATGACGCGTGCATCGTCGTCGGATAACACGACGAGCCTCCGGCCGCTTCTAGGGACAGGCGCTGTCGGACGACCAGGCTCGAGCTCGCCCCCGTCCGAGATCATGGCGACGAGTTCTCGGCGCAAGCGCGCGGCTCCGTAGCATCGCCGCGCGTCTAGAAGCGCTCCAGGCCAGCGCGGGCGGCGGTCCGAAATGCGGTCGGGCTCAGTCCCATGACGCGCCTGAAGGACGTCGCGAAGTACTGACTGGAGGAGAAACCGAGCCGGAAGCCGATGCTCGTGACCGCCTCGTCGGTGCGCTCCAACCGTCGGCACGCTTCCCCGATCCGCCGTCTCAGCTGCCACTCGACCGGCGGCACGCCGACCTCCTCGCGGAAGCGGGTGCTTGCAACAGGGGTCAGGTCTCCGGTGTTGTGCAACAGGGGTCAGGTCTCCGGTGTTGCGACGGCGCGCTCGCTAGAGCCGAAATCAGGTCTTCCACGTTCCATCCCGCCAGGCGGCTTCGCCGCGAGCGCAACGCAACACTGGAGACCTGATCCCTGTTGCAGACCCCTGTTGCACTGAGATCGCGCGAATGGAACGTGAAGACCTGACCCTTTGAGATCGGTCAGGCGCGCTCGACGAGCTGCGTCGTGCGCACGTATCTCGTCGCGAGCTCCGGATCGGCGGCCTGGAGCCGTCGCGGCGGCAGCCCGTTGACGAGCGCCTCCAGATCGTCGACGACGCGCCGCCCGATCTCCCAAAGCGCTTCCTGCGCCAACCCGGCGCGGTGTGGCGAGAGCACCGCTCCAGGAGCGGTCCGGATCGGATGCTCCGAGTCGAACGGCTCCGACGGGTAGACGTCGATCGCCGCGCGAAAACGGCCGGCGAGCACGAGCTCGGTCAGCGCCTCGAAGTCGACTACATGAGCCCGGCTCACGAGGACGAGCACCGCGTCGGGCTGGACGAGCTCGAGCAGCTCGCGCGAGAGCAGCGCCCGGTTCTCGCTCGTCGGGGTCGCGAGCACGAAGATGAGGCGCGAGGTCTCGAGCAGTTGCCCGAGGCTCGTCGGCTCCACGCGCTCGGCTCGCAGATAGGCGTCGGTAAGCCAGGGGTCATACGCGTGGAGCTCGCACCCGAACGGCTCGAGCAGCGCGCGCAAGCGCCGGCCGATGTTCCCGAAGCCGACGAAGCCGACCCGCTTGCCGGAGAGGAGAAACGTGCCGAGCGTGTCCGCGCTGCTCAGCCAGCGCTCCTGGCCCGCCCTCACCGCTCGATCCTCCGCGACGAGATCGCGGCTGGACGCGAGCGCGAGCGCGAGCGCCATCTCCGCGACGGCCTCGGCGAAAGCCGGCGCGGACGAGAGCACCCGGATTCCACGCTCGAAGCAGCGCGCGTAGTCGAGCTCGGGCGGCCAACCGCCGGAGACGGTGAGGATCGCTCGCAGGCTCGAGGCATCGTCCAATACGTCGCCGTAGCGCCAGCCGGCCGACACGACGGCGAACGCCTCGGGGAGCGCTGTCGTGAACTCTTCGAGCGGCATGGGCTCGTCGCGCCCCCACACGACGTCGACGAGATCCGTCAGCCGCTCCACCTGGTCGGCGGCGAAGATGTCGCGCATCGAACGGAAGAAGGGGTCGACGATGACCTTGTGGCGATCAGACATGTCGATCCCTTCGGCTCTTCCTTGCTCTCGACCAGATTTGCTACAGCGCTACAACAAATCAAACGCGCTTCGCGAAGTCAATCCAGCGCTGGAAGAGACCGGAATCGCAGTCGACCACGACGCCTGCGCTCGACGCCACCAGCGCCTCGCCGGGTCTGGAGAGGAGTAGCCCGAGCCGATAGCTGGCGACTTTCCGGCGGATACCGCCGAAAGCCCGGGTCGTGGCGCGGTCCGGAGCACGAAGCGTGGCCCCCGTCCAGCCCTCGCCCTGCTCATATCGGGCATCCACGAAGCGGGCGACGGCTGCCCGTCCGACAAGCGCCTCGGTGAGGTCGTAGGGGTGAAAGAGCGCGCGCGTCGCGAAGTGCCCTGCGAAGGCAGTCTCACGTCCACTGTTGAACGCCGATAGCGCGGAGCGAAGGCGACCGGTGACATACGCGGATCCACAGCGCGTCGGCAGCCGCGCCGAGCCTCCGAGAACGCGGAAATCGGGCAGGAGAGCGCGGGCGTTCGAACCGGTGCGCACACCGGGCTTCAGCGAGCGAGAGCAGGCGATGACAGCGTCTCCCGGACTCCATCCGTTCGGCAGCGGGCATCCCGTGCCAAACGTAAACGTGGCCCCGTCGTCCTGGCCCATGCTCCAGAGGTAGATCCGCTGAGCCACGCAATCGATCTCGCCCTTCCCTCTCGCGAACTCGGCGACGGACTCAGGCAGATCGTCGGCGCTTCGGCGGATCGTGTACCCGATACCGACGCCTCCGGGCCTCCTGCTCGAGCTCGCGCCCATGTCCACCGCGATCAGATCCCAGCGCTCGTTCTGCCGGTGGCGCTCGGCGAAATACGGAAAGAGCGGCGCGCGGTCGTAGAAGACCGTGTGCCGCCACGGGCGATCACCGACTCTCCCCTCTGTGACCGAGAACCAACGAAACGCTAGGCCATCGGCGCCATCGACTCGGCCGGGCGGGTCATCGGTTGTGAACAGCATGTCGAGCGCCGCCGCTTCACCGGAGGTGACCGCGTCGGCCAATCGTATGAGGAGCTCGGCCGTCTCACGGGGAGTGCATCCGCTGGGGAGCGCTCCGGAATCGCGGGTTACGACAATCGGCCCGTCACCCTCGGCATTCGTCGACGTGGCGAGAACGCCGAGCACCACGGCCAGCAGCGCTGCTATCGCCAGCAGGCGTGCCACTGTTATCGAGTGGCGAGGGCCGGACTTGAACCGGCGACACCACGGTTTTCAGCCGTGTGCTCTACCAGCTGAGCTACCTCGCCGCGGCGACTCAGTGTACCCCCGGCTTCAGGGCTTGACCGCGTGCAGGAAGACGCTGGCCATTCGCCACGTGCCGCGACCCTGCTCGACGAGTGGGCGGAGGTGGCTCGTGAGCTCCTCGCGTTCGTGCTCGTCGAGCGCTTGGTCCATCGCTCGAGCAATGGTCGGAATCCGGGGATTCCCCGCCCTGCCGAGGAATGTCTCCCATGCCATCGGCTCTGACGGGCGAATCTCGGCCTCGAGCTGCAAGTGAATGGGATGGAAACCCGCTTCCTCGGCGAACGCGATCAGGTCGCGCTCGTCGAAATCGAGCATCGGGTCGCTCTCGGGTGGCTGGATGGAGTCGTAGACCGCTCGGATCTTCTCGCAGATCTCCGGTAGCGGGCTCAAGTCGTATCCCGCCCACGTGTCAGCAGTCGTACGGGCGAAGCGGTTGATGGGCTCGAAGAGCGAGATGCGTCCGCGCGGACGCAGAACGCGCGCGAACTCGCCGAAGGCCGACCGCTTGTCGCCAACGTAGATCAGGACAGAGCGAGTCGTCACAACGTCGACCGACGCGGTCTCGACTGCTGACAGATCGTGGGCGGAGGCTCGGAGGAAGCGGCAGCGATCGAGCACGCCGAGGTTAGTGACGAGTTCGTGGCAGAAGTCGAGCAGATCCTGCGAGATGTCGCTGAAGACGACCGTTCCGGCGCCGCGCTCGAGAGCGCCGAAGCCGATCAGACCCTCTCCGCAGCCGACATCGAGCAGCGTCTCCCCCTCGGCGAGGCCGGCATTGTCGAGAATCCGCTCCCGCCAGCGAGCAAGCGCCTCGACACCCTTCCGGCGCATCTCGGGATCGGCATCGGAGCGCATTCTGGCGACCCAGTCGGCCCAACAGTCCTTTGTCTTCGCCACCTTCGTCAACGAGGATCGCATAGCGTTCGACTCCGCGGAGGCCGCCGCGTACGAAAGATTGTCGATATAGGACCGTCGGCGATGCGGCACCGGTCTCGAGCGGCTCTGGAGGGTCGACCGAAGCGCGTGCCGTTTGAACCGCGCCTGCTCGTCGTCCAGCAGTGAGGCGCTTTCAATGCAATGGTGTACGATTCGTACATCATGCGGCGCACCCAGATCTACCTTGACGAACGACAGGAAGCCGAGCTCGACCGACGCGCCAAAGCTGAACGGCTTACAAAGTCGGCTCTCATCCGGCGCGCCGTGGACGTCTATCTGGACGGCGCTGACGACGAGGAGCTCCGCTTGGCTCGCTTCAGAGCTGCTCTCGAGACGGTTGCCGGCGCAGCTCCGGATCTTCCCCGCGGCTCGCTCTATGTCGAGCGTATCCGTGCGCTCGATGCGCGCCGACAAGGCGACATCGAGCGTCGGCGCCGGGCATGAGCGTCCTCTTCGACACGTCGATCTTGATCGATATTCTCCGCAACGACCCGGTTGCCCTCGACTATGCGAGGCGTGTCCAAGACGTCCCCGCGTGCAGCGAGGTTACGCGTGTCGAAGTCGTACGCGGGTTACGAAGCTCGGAGCGGGCGAGCACCGAGGGCCTCTTCCGGACCATCCGGTGGGTCCCAGTCGATGAGCCAATCGCGCGCCGCGCTGGCGAGCTCGGACGTCGCTGGGATCGCCATCGACCGGGAATCAGCCTCGCCGACCTCGTTGTCGCTGCTACCACCGAGCATGTAGAGGCAGAGCTTGCGACGACCAATGTCCGTCATTTTCCGATGTTCGAGGGTTTGCAACCGCCGTACGTGTCCGACTGAACGGCAGGTACGCATTCGGCACAACGGTTAGGCGAGCGACGAGGCGCTAGCCTTCGGCGCCGTGGCCGACAAGACGCGCAAGGTCGCGATTATCGGCGCCGCGCTCGACCTCGGACAAGGTCGCCGCGGTGTCGACATGGGGCCTTCGGCGATGCGGGCCGCCGGGCTCGAGGAGCGTCTGCGGAGCCTGGGCTACGAGGTGCGCGATCTCGGCAACGTCGCGAGTCCCGAGCCGGAGGCCACGGCGCTCGACGACGAGAGCGCGCGCTTCCTTCCGGAGATCAAAGAGACATGCGCTCGGGTCGCCGCGCTCGTCCAGGCCACCACTGCGGACGAGATTCCGCTCGTCCTCGGCGGAGATCACTCCGTTGCGCTCGGAACACTCGGCGGGCTCGCGTCCGCGCACGGGCCTGGCGGTGTCCTCTGGATCGATGCGCACTCCGACATCAACACGCCGGAGACCAGCCCGAGCGGGAATGTTCACGGCATGGGGCTCGCGGCCGCGCTCGGCCTCGCCGGACCGGAGTTCGAGAGCGACGCCTGGACGCTTCCCGCGGTGGACCCGGAGCGCGTCGCGCTGATCGGCACCCGTCAGCTCGACGAGGGCGAGCGCCGGCTGCTTCGAAAGGCGGGCGTGCGGGTGTTCACCATGAGCGAGATCGACCGCATCGGCATCGAGCGTGCCATTCGCGAGTCGCTCGATCGGGTCGCGGGCGGCGGCTTCGTCCACGTCTCGCTCGACATGGACGTGCTCGATCCCGTGGTCGCTCCTGGCGTGGGGACTCCCGTGCGCGGAGGACTCACCTACCGTGAGGCGCACCTCGCGCTCGAGCTGGTCGCCGAGTCGGGGCTGGCCGGCTCGCTCGAGGTGGTCGAGGTGAACCCGATCCTCGATCGCGAGAACACGACGGCCCTGACCGCGGTCGAGCTCGTCGCGAGCGCTTTAGGAAAGACGATCTTCTGAATGTGTAAGGTCGAGGCTTGCCTCGCCCTCGTTCGTCGGCGGCACTTGGAGGACGAGGCGAGCCTCGCCCCTACGAGGGTCTGGCGAGCAGCACCCGCGCGAGCCCCGGCACCTCGAGCGAGCCGTCGTCTCGGACGTAGTTCTCCAGCCGTCGCTCCGCGCCGGCGCGGATGGCTTTCCTCTCGTCCGGTGTCGAGCGCTCGAGGAGGGTGGTGAGCATGCGCGAAAGATCCTGGGCCGTTTGCCACCACTCGTCGAGCGAAGCCGCGCGCCAAAGCACGGGCGCCTCTTCGAGCGTCCCGACTCGGAGGCCCGCGTCCGTCACCAGGCGTCGCAGCTCGTCGGGGTCCGCCAACCGAAAGGGGCCCGGAGCGTTCGGACCCGGTCGTTCCCCGAGGCCGAGCTCCAAGGCAGAGCGACCCGCTGCCGTCATCCAGTCGTTCGCGTCCGAGGAAGCCCAGACTGCGATTACGGCGCGACCCTCCGGTCGGAGCACGCGAGCGATCTCCGACAGGGCGCGCGCGGGATCGGGCACGAGCATAACTCCGAAACGGCAGATCACGCCGTCCGTGGAGTCAGCGGGAAGATCGATCGCGGATGCGTCTTCCACCCGAAACTCGACGTTCTCGACGCCGAGCTCCACCGCGCGACGCCGCCCGGCGGCGACCATCTCGGGCGCGAAATCCGTCGAGAGCAGAAGGCCCTTCGGCCCGAGCCGCTCGGCCACCAAGAAGCCCGTGTCTCCGGGGC
>JACCTK010000353.1 GCA_013812465.1 Actinomycetota bacterium | reverse complement strand
TCGAGGCAGGCCGCGGTTCGCATGCCCTGAGCGAGCGCACGCTCGGCAGCCAGGCGAATCGTCGGCCCGTCCGCGAGCGGATCCGAGAACGGGAACCCGAGCTCGACGATGTCAGCGCCTCCTGTGACTGCGGCGGCGGCGAGCTCGGGCGTCTCCGGGCCTGCCATCAGGTAGATGACGAGTGTCTTCGTCAGTGGGAGAGCACCTCGGCGAGATCCTTGTCGCCGCGTCCCGAGAGGCCGACGAGGATGGTCTCTGCTTCGAGATCGAGCGCGCGGGCAAGCGCGTGCGCGGGCTCGAGCGCGGGCAGGATTCCCTCCCGTGTGGCGAGCTGGTGGAAAGCGGTGACCGCCTCCACGTCCGAGGCGGTCACGTACTCCGCGCGACCGGTGTCGCGCAGGTGCGCGTGCTCGGGCCCGACGCCCGGGTAGTCGAGCCCTGCGGAGATCGAATGCGCATCGAGAACCTGGCCATCCGAATCCGCCAGCACCGACGAGCGGGAGCCGTGCAGCACGCTGGCGCGTCCCGCCGAAAGGCTCGCGGCGCCCTCGGCCTCCACCCCGATGAGCCGCACGTCTTCGTCCGCGATGAACCCGGCGAAGAGGCCGATCGCGTTGGACCCGCCGCCGACACATGCGACGACCGCGTCGGGCAGTCGCCCAAGCCGTTCGAGAACCTGGGCGCGAGCCTCGCGTCCGATCACGGCCTGCAGCTCGCGGACGATCGCCGGATACGGATGCGGGCCGACGCAGGATCCGATCAGGTAGTACGTCGTCTCGACGTTCGCGATCCAGTCACGGATCGCCTCGCTCGTCGCTTCCTTCAGCGTCCGCGTGCCGAACTCCACCGGACGCACCTCGGCGCCGAGCAGCCCCATCCGCTCGACGTTCGGGTGCTGGCGTCGCATGTCCTCGGAGCCCATGTGGACGACGCACTCGAGCCCGAATCGCGCGCACACGGTCGCGGTCGCCACGCCGTGCTGACCCGCTCCCGTCTCGGCGACGATGCGGCGCTTGCCGAGCCGAACGGCGAGGAGCGACTGGCCGACGGCGTTGTTGATCTTGTGCGCGCCGGTGTGCAGGAGGTCCTCGCGCTTGAGGAAAATCCGCTTCCCAGGCGGAGAGAGGCGAGCGGCCTCGTATAACGGAGTCGGCCGGCCGGCGAAGCGCTCCAGGAGCTCGTCGAGCTCAGCGCGGAACGTCGTGTCAATCGAGGCGTCGTCCCAACCGCGCGCCAGCTCGTCCAGCGCCGGGATCAGCGTCTCGGGCACGTAGCGTCCTCCGTAGTCGCCATACAGGCCGACGCTCGGAGATGCGCTCATCGTGCGGCCTCCACGTAGGCGCGGACGAGCTCGTGGTCCTTCACTCCGGGCACGGATTCGAGGGCCGAGCTGGCGTCGACGGCCCAAGGTCGCACCGCGTCGATCGCAGCGCGGACATTGTCGGATCCGAGTCCGCCCGCGAGCATCACCCGGCCCTTCGCAGCGCGAGCCCGCTCGAGGTGCGCAGGATCGGACTCCTGCCAGGGCAGGTCGAGCACCTTGGCCACCTCACGTCCTTCGCGGAGAAGCACCGCGTCGCGACCGCGCACCTTTCCCGCCTCGCGTGGGTAGAGCTGCACGAGATCCGCTTCGGCGCCGCTCGGCTCGCCGACCTCCACGGAGACGGTGAGCATCGTCTCGGGGACGGAAAGGACGCCCTGCGCGCGCCGGGGGCTTCCTTCTGCGAGAACGAATCCGGCCAGGTCCGCGCCGGCTTCGGCAGCCGCAGCGACATCTTCGGCGCGCGTAAGTCCGCACACCTTCACGAGCGGACGCGAGAGAAGCTCGGCGAGCTTCTGCGCGGGGTCGGTCGCACGCATGAGCGCCGAGCCGACGAGGATCGCGTCTGCGCCGGCAAGCTCGGCGGCGGCGCCTTGCGCGCGGGACTCGATGCCGCTTTCCGCCACGATGATGCGATCGTGGGGCGCCGAAGCAACCAGCGCGAGCTGCGCCAGGCGATCGATCGCAAACGTCGCGAGATCGCGGGCGTTGATCCCGATCACGGGCGCATCCAGCCGGGTGGCTCGGGCGAGCTCCTCGGGGTTGTGCGCCTCGACGAGCGTGTCGAGGCCGAGGTCGGAGGCGACAACGAGTAGTCGACGTGCGGTCTCGTCGCCGAGATCACGAAGGATAAGCAGGGCGGCGTCGGCGCCGGCCTCGCGGGCGATGCGCAGATCTTCGTCGGTCGAGAAGAACCCCTTGGCGAGCAACGGCAGCCGCGCGGCCGAGCGCGCCGCGCGAAGGTCATCCCACGAGCCGTCGAAGCGCGCGTCGATGAGGATCGAGATGGCGGCTGCACCCACTCGCTCGTACGAGGCGGCAAGCGCGGCGGGATCGGCGCCCGCCCGCAGCTCGCCAGCAGATGGCGACCTGCGCTTGACCTCGGCAATTCCTTGCAGGCCCGAGGCCGAGAGCGCGTCCCGGAATCGTCCCATCAGAGGTCTTCCTGGGAGAAGGCGATCAGCTGCTCGAGCCGCTCGGCCGCGACGCCCGAGTCAACCGCTTGTCGTGCGAGCTCGAGACCATCCCGCAAGTCGTCAGCGAGCCCGGCCGCGGCGACGGTGGCCGCCGCGTTCAGGAGGATCGAGTTCCGTCGAGCGCCGTCCTCGCCGGCGAGGACCCGCCTGATGGCTTCGGCGTTCTCGGCTGGATCGCCTCCGCGGAGCTCCTCCGGCTGGCAGCGGGCGACCCCGAGCTCGACTGGATCGACCGTTCGCTCGCGCACGTCCTCGCCGACGACCTCATAGACAAGATTCGGTCCCGCGGGCGAGAGCTCGTCGACTCCGCCGGCGCCGTGAACCACGAATGCCCTGGTGGCGCCGAGCAGCGCGAGCACCTCGGCCACAGTACGAGCGACCTCGGGCGAGTAGACGCCCATGACCTGAGCGCGGGCGCCAGCGGGGTTGGTCAGCGGGCCGACGAGGTTGAAGACAGTGCGGGTTCCAAGCTCACGTCGAACGGGCGCGGCGTGTCGCATGGCCGGATGATGCACGGGCGCGAACATGAAGCCGAATCCGTACTCGTCGATCGAGCGGGCGATCCGTTCCGGCGGAAGCTCGAGTCGAAAGCCGAGCGCCTCAATGACGTCTGCCGAGCCGGAAGCTGAAGAAACCGCTCGGTTGCCGTGCTTCGCGACGGCCGCGCCCGCAGCTGCGGCCACGATTGCCGCCGCTGTAGAGATGTTGAGAGTCTGAGCGCCATCGCCGCCAGTGCCGGCGGTATCGACGAGGTCAGTCCGGCTCGACGGCACTGGGAGAACGTGATCGCGCATCGCCTCCGCGCAGCCGGCGATCTCCGGGACCGTTTCCCCTTTCGCGCGAAGCGCCACCAGGAAGCCACCGATCTGCGCCGAAGTCGCGTCTCCGCGCATGATCTCGTCCATCACTCCGCGCGCCTGTTCGCGAGTGAGGTCTCGCCGTTCGAGGAGCTGCGCGATCGCGGCCTGGATCATCCGGTGAAGTGTGGCGGATCGATCGAGATCAGCCGACCGCGAGAATCACGAAGTAGGCGGCTGGGCCGGCCCAGAGGATCGCGTCGAGCCGGTCGAGCATGCCGCCGTGGCCTCCCAGCAGCCGTCCCGAGTCCTTCGTCTGCAGATCGCGCTTCACCGCCGACTCGAAGAGATCCCCGAACACAGCCGCGAGCGCGATCGCGGCGCCGAGCAGGAGCATCTCCGGGACGGTCAGGAACTCGTCGCGATCCTTGTAGAGGATCAGGAACGCCGCCGCCATCGCGGCGAGCACGCCGGCCACCAGACCCTCCCAGGTCTTTGCCGGGGAGATCGCGGGCGCCATCCTGTGCCTCCCGAGCGTGCGGCCGACGAAGAACGCTGCCGTGTCCGCCGCGAACACGGTGAACATGACCGCGATCACCGCCCAGAACCCGTGCTCGGGGATGTCGCGCACAAGGAGGAGGAGCCCGAGTCCCGCCCCGACCCACACGACTCCGAGCAACGTGATCCCGAAGGACGTGGTGGCGGACGTGCGGATGTCCGAGAGCCCATAGAAGACGAAGGAGAGAAAAAGCGTCGCCAGGATTCCGCCGAGCATCCACGGGAGATCGCCGAGCTGGAGACCCAGAAGGGTAAGCGCGAAGCCGACGTAACCGGCGATGACCAGCGGGCGACGCTCTCTCGCCATCCGGTAGAGCTCGTGCAGCGCCAGCAGTCCGGCGACGAGCGCGACTCCGAAGAGCCACCAGCCTCCGAGATACACGGCGCCGATGACGAGCGGAAGCAGGGCTAGGGCGACGAGGAGACGCGAGACGAGCGGGGTCATCGGCCGTGCCGTCCAAGCCCGGGGTCTGGCTGAAGCCAAACCCCGAACCGGTGGTCTCCGCACGCTCTACGATTCACCGCGCGCCGAACCTGCGCCCGCGGCGGGTGTACTCGTCGAGGGCTGCTCGCAAGTCGTCCTCGCCGAAGTCAGGCCAGAACGTCTCCGTGAAGACGAGCTCGGCGTAGGCCGACTGCCAGAGCAGGAAGTTCGAGAGCCGCTGCTCGCCGGAGGTGCGGATGACGAGATCCGGATCGGGCAGCTCGGGCGCGGAGAGCCGCGCCGCCAGGGCTTTCTCGGACACGTCCTGGTGTCTGACACCGTCTTCGATCAGTGAACGTGCCGCATCCACGAGCTCCGCGCGGCCTCCATAGTCGAACGCGATCCAGAGGTGGAGCCGGTCGTTGCCCGCGGTCTCCACCTCGAGCGCGGCCATCTTCTCCCGCAGCAGCACGGGGACCCGGTCGCGTCGGCCGAAGAAGCGCGTGCGAACTCCCTGGCGCGCGAGGTCCGGGAGCTCGCGCTCGATCGTCTCCTCGAGCAGCTCCATGATCGACTCGACCTCGTCGGGCGGGCGAGCCCAGTTCTCGGTCGAGAACGCGTACACCGCCAGCGAGCGCACATCGAGATCGATCGCAGCTTCGACCGTTCGCCGGAGCGCACGAGCTCCCTCACGGTGTCCGTCGGCGACGGGCAGGCCGCGGGCTTTGGCCCAGCGCCCGTTTCCGTCCATGATGATGGCGACGCTACGCGCTGTCGCAGAGCCGTCGCTCGAACCGCTCTCGGACAGTTCAGTGCTCCCAACCGGGGATACGGCCATGTCTCGCGCGGCTGCGAACGCATCGCATGCCGTCGTCCTCAGTCGGGCCAATGTTCTTGAATATTGGCCCTCCCTGCGTCCTAGGCCTGCTTGGTTTTCGCCGGCGACGCACGACCGTATCTCCGGCAGGAAGCACTCAAACCTCCATGATCTCCGTCTCCTTGACCTTCAGGAGATCGTCGATCGCCTTGGTGTGCTCGTCGGTGACCTTCTGCACCTGTTGCTCGGCTCGCCGCTCTTCGTCGTCCCCGACGTCGCCCTTCGTGACGAGCTCGCGCAGGTGCTGCATGACGTCGCGGCGGACGTTGCGGATCGCGACCTTTCCGTCCTCTCCCACCCGGCGCACGACCTTGACCAGCTCCTTCCGCCGCTCCTCGGTCAGCGTCGGAATCGGCAGGCGGATGATCTTGCCGTCGTTCGAGGGGGTCAGGCCGAGGTCGGACTCCTGGATCGCGCGCTCGATCGACTTCATCGAGCCCGGGTCGAAGGGCTGCACGGTGAGCATCCGCGCCTCGGGAGCGGAGATCGACGCCAGGCTCTTCAACGGTGTCGGCGTGCCGTAGTAGTCGATCGTCACGCGGTCGAGCAGGGCCGGCGAGGCGCGCCCGGTGCGGATCGAGTTGAACTCGTGATGCGTCGACTCGATCGACTTGTCCATCCGTCTCTTTGCGTCCGCGAGGAAGTCCTCGATCGCAGCCACGTTTCCTCCTTCGGTTAGGAGCCTGGTGTCGAGATGATCGTGCCGACGCGCTCGCCGGCCGCCACGCGGCGGATGTTTCCTGCGGCGAGCTCGAAGACGTAGATCGGCAGCCGGTTGTCCATGCAGAGCGAGAGCGCGGTCGTGTCCATCACCTTGAGTCCGCGCTCGATCGCCTCGAGGTGCGTGAGCTCGGGGAGAAACAGCGCGTCCGGGTTCTCGCGCGGATCGCCGTCGTACACGCCCTCGACGTTGTTCTTCGCCATCAGGATCGCCTCGGCGCCGATCTCGAGCGCCCGGAGCGCGGCGGCGGTATCCGTCGTGAAGAACGGGTTGCCGGTTCCGGCGGCGAAGATGACGATCCGGCCCTTTTCCAAGTGCCGTATGGCCCTGCGGCGGATGTATGGCTCGGCGACCTCGGAAACGGCGATCGCCGACTGCACACGCGTTTGGACGCCGAGCCGCTCGAGCCCGTCCTGGAGCGTCAACGCGTTCAGGAGCGTCGCCAGCATTCCCGCATAGTCGGCCGTCGCACGGTCCATGCCCTCGGCCGCAGCCGCCATCCCGCGGTAGATGTTTCCCGCGCCGACGACGATCGCGAGCTCCGTGCCGGCCTCGTGCACGGCGAGCACCTCCTCGCCGATCGCGACGACGGTCTTGGGGTCGATCCCGTACTGACGGTCGCCGAGAAGCGCTTCGCCGGAGACCTTCAGGAGGGCACGGTGGAACGGCGTCGGCGCCTTGGTGGAGACCCGTTCGGCCGCCTCCTCCGTGCGTGCGGTCACCACTACGACCCGGCGACCGACACCCGCGCAAAGCGGACGACGGAGGCCTTCGCCTCCTCGAGCGCCTGCGCGACGCTCTTCGAGGCGTCGTGAATCCAAGCCTGGTCGGCGAGAACGCCTCCCGGTGTCGCGCCGAAGAATCGCTTTCCCAGCATGCCGTCCACGATCTTCTCATGTGCGGCCTCGGGCTTCGACTGCACCTCGTCCGAGTTCAGGAAGATGGCGCGCTCGGCCTCGACGGTCTCGGTCGGCACCCTGTCTCGCGTCCCCCACTCCGGCGCCGCGAAGGAGATATGCATCGCGACCTGGCGCGCTAGCTCGGGTGATCCGCCCTGGAGCTCGACGAGGACGCCGATCTTGTTCGCCGGCGGATGGGCATAGGCGGCGACGACGTTGCCGGCGGGCGCGTCGAAGCGCTCCGCGTCGACGACGACGATGTTCTCACCGAGCTTGCCGGCGAGCTCCATTCGCTCCTCGTCGAGGCGCTTGACAGCGGCCGGCCCCTCGGCGTGCACCGCGCGCAGCACGCGCTCGGCGAACGTCTGGAACTCCTCGTTCTTGGACACGGGATCCGTCTCGCAGCCGATACCCGCGATCGACCCGATCAGCCCCTCGACGATGAACCCGACGAGACCTTCGCTCGTGGCCCGTCCGGCGCGCTTCCCGGCCGATGCCATGCCGCGCTCGCGAAGAAGGGTTCGGGCGGCCTCGAGGTCGCCGGCGGTCTCCTGCAGAGCGCGCTTGCAGTCCATCATGCCCGCGCCGGTCTGGTCGCGGAGCTCCTTCACCTGGCCTGCGCCGATCGTCGCGCTCACTCGCTCTCGCCTCCATTGGCGACTCGTTCTGCGGCTGCCGCTCCCTCTGCGGCTGTCGCCGCTGGCTCCGGCTCGGCCGCCGGAGCCGCCTCAGACGGAGCTTCAGGAGTTGAATCGGGCTGGTCACCGTTTGCCGTCTCTTCTGCGGCCGGCGCCGCGAACTCGGCGGGCGTCACCTGCGTCCTCCCGGCCTCGATGCCGTCCGCGACGACCTTCGCGATCAGGTTGGAGGCGCGGATCGCATCGTCGTTTCCGGGGATGACGAAATCGGCCTCGTCCGGGTCGGCGTTCGTGTCGACGAGGCCGATGATCGGGACGCCCAGACGGCGGGCCTCGCGCACCGCGAGCTGCTCCTTCTTCAAATCGATGACAAAGACCGCGTCGGGCTGGCGCTTCATGTCGGCGACTCCGCCCAGGTTGGACTCGAGCTTGTCGAGCTCGGCCGTGAGCGCGATCCGCTCCTTCGAGGGCAGGAGGTCGAGCTGCCCCTCGGTCTGCAGGCGGCGCAGGTCGTGGAGATACGAGATTCGCTCCGAGATCGTGCGCCAGTTGGTCAGAAGGCCGCCGAGCCAGCGGTTCGAGACATAGGGCATGCCGACCCGCGATGCGTGCTCCTGCACCGCCTCCTGAGCCTGCTTCTTGGTGCCGACGAAGAGAACCGTTCCTCGGCGCTCTGCGACATTGCGCGCGAAGGCGTGCGCCTCCTCGAGCAGCTCGAGGGTCTTCTGAAGGTCGATGATGTAGATGCCTCCGCGCTCGGAGAAGATGAAGCGACGCATCTTCGGGTTCCAGCGTCGCGTCTGGTGGCCGAAGTGGACGCCGGCCTCCAAGAGCTCTCGCATGGTTACGACTGACACAGGATCAGCCCCTTTCAGGTTTGGTTGACGGTATTGCGCCGGCGGGCCGGGCGGAACCGCGCTCAGGGCACGGCACCCCCGCCTCGGCTTGATCGCCGGGTTGAAGGTCTGGATCGCGGAAGAGTGTAGCCGTGGGGCGAGGCCTTCCGTCGCCGTCGTTTGCAACGGGCACATGAGGGCGAGGCAAGCCTCGCCTCTACGCTGATCGGGCGCGCTCCAACGCCGTCTCGAGATCCGACGGGAGCGGTGAGCTCTCATCGATCTCGTCATCCGTGATCGGATGCCGGAAGCGCAGACGGTGTGCATGCAGGAACTGCCGCTCGAGCCCGAGATCTCCGCGGACCCCATACTGCGAGTCTCCCGAGACGGGAAGCTCGATCGCGGCCAGATGCACGCGGATCTGATGTGTGCGCCCCGTCTCCAGGCGAACCTCGAGCAGCGCATGGTCGCTCAGGAGCTCGACCACCTCGAAGTGCGTCACGGCTTCCCGTGGCTCGTCGGTATCGAGGGAGCGCTTCGTCGGATCGCGCCGGTCGCGGCCGAGGGGCGCGTCGATCCGTCCGCTTCGCGAACGCGGACTCCCTTGTGCCAGCGCGAGGTAGCGTCGGTCGACTTCGCGGTCCCTGATCGCCTCTTGTAGGGCTGCGTGTGCGTCCTCGGAGCGCGCGACCACGAGCAGACCGGAGGTGTCTCGGTCGAGGCGGTGAACGATTCCGGGCCGATCCGGGTCGGGGCCGCCTCTCGCTCCGAGCGAGAGAAGCTGGCCCGCGAGCGTTCCCGCTCTGCTGCCCGCGCCGGGATGCATCACGAGTCCAGCCGGCTTGTCGAGAACGAGAAGATGCTGATCCTCGTAGACCACGGGCACAGACGCGGGCTCCGCTCGCAGACCGGAAGCCGCCTCAGGCAGTTCCGCCTCGACGACAGAGCCCGACTCGAGCCGAAAGCTCTTCGACCGGGGCTCGCCGTCGACGCGAACTGCCCCCTCTCGAAGCAGCCGTTCGGCCAGCGAGCGCGTCCCGATCTCCAAGCGGGACGCGAGCGCCTTGTCGAGACGAGCGCCCGCGTCCTCGTCAGCGACGCTGAAGCGCAGTGTTTCCATCGCGCGCCCCATGCATGCGATCCGAACGATCAGCGAGGACGAGCGTGCTGAAGAGCACCGCGACTCCGACGACGATGAACATGTCGGCGAGGTTGAACGCCGGCCAGGCGTCGAGATCGAGAAAATCGGTCACCCGGCCGAGGCGCACGCGGTCGACCAGGTTGGCGATGCTTCCGCCGAGAACAAGCCCCAGTCCCACGGGGAGAATGGGATGCCGCTTGCCCGAGCGCGCGAAGAACCAGACCATCATCCCGACCGCCACCGCCGTGATCGCGATCACGAAGCTCGTCCGGCTCGCGAACAGGCCGAACGCGATACCCGAGTTCTCGACGTGATGGATCGAGATCGGGCCGAGCAGCCGAACGCGCTCACCGACCTCGAGCGTGCGGCCTATCGCCTGCTTCGTCAGCTGATCGGCGAAGATCGCCGCGGCCGCGACCGCGAGCAGCGCAAGCCACTGTCCTGGGCCGGCCGCAAGCGAACGCTCGGCCGAAGAGATCGGCCGCAGCGCGTTCGCGGTGGATCCCACGCGGACGTCGACTTGCGGCGGCGCCTCCCTCGCCGGCTCGCTCACCCGCGCCCCTCGCCGGCTCCCGCTCCCGCCCGGCGAAGCCGCGCTCCGCCAGAGCCTGACGCCGCTTGCGGCACGGTGCTCTCTAGGCCCGTACTACTTGTACTGTGCCCTCCGGCCCCGCACCGCGAGCGACGTCCGAGGAACGCGGGTCTCACCCGCGCTCCTGCGCGCGCTTGTCGTCGATGCAGAGTGTCGCCCAGGGAACCGCCTCGAGCCGCTCCACGCCGATCGACTTGCCGCAGACGACGCAGGTGCCGTACGTTTCATCCTCGATTCGCTTCAGCGCCGACTCGACTTCGACGATGAGATGGTCGGCGTTCTCCTCGAGCCCTTCGTCGAGCTCGCGCATATAGGTCTCGGTCGCCGTGTCTGCGAGCTCGCCGGCGCCGCTCGAAAGGTCTCCCGTCTCCTCGGTCATCGACGTCTCGTGGTTCACGCCTTCGCGCGCAGTGCGAAGGCGCTCGAGCTCGCTCTCGAGCTCCTTCCGGAAGCGGGTTGGATCGAGTTTCATCTCGCGCTCGAGGGCGAGATAAGCCTCTGCCGCAGGCGAGTGCTCGAACCTTCCACGGCCCGAAGGATATCGGTGCGACCCGAGGACTACCCGGCGACCCGGCGGATCCCCGGGTCGGTGATCTCCTCGACAGCCGCCGGCTTGACCGCTGGGCTGTCGGCGGGCATCTCCGCGCGCTGTTCTCCGTCCAAGGACTCGAGCGCTGTTCGGAGCATCGCCCGGATCTTGCGCATGTCCTCCTCCAGCCGCTGCTTCTCGGCGGCGGACTCGCGTGTCACGCGACGTCCTTCGGCGTGCGCTTCCCGCACGACCAGGTCCGATTCGCGCCTGGCCTGCTCCTTCATGTCCTGAGCGGCCCGCTCCGCCGACACGAGGGTCGACCGCAGCAGCGCCTCCAGCTCGCGGTGCTTCGACGCCTCGGTCTCGAGCTCGTGCAGGTGGTCGGAGAGGTCGGCGCGCTCGCGCCACACCTCTTCGAAGCTGTCGGCGATCTCCGTGAGCAGCCCGTCGACCGCCTTTCTGCGATAGCCGCGGAGGAACGTGCGGCGGAGTTGGAGATGTCGGATCTCGACTGGTGTAAGCGGCATGTGAACTCCTTACTCCCTTAGAGGAGCGCTCCGATCAGGTTGGAGACGATCTCGGCCGCAACGAGCAGGACGATGACGCCGACGATCGGGGACAGGTCGAACGGCCCGAGCATCGGCAGTCGGCGAAAGAGGCGCAGGTAGGGGACGACGACTTCGTCCAGGAACCTTTGCACAGCTGCGATCGTCGTGGAATAGGGAAGCCGAACCCAGGACTGGATGACCCAGGCAAGAATGAGCAGGACGTAGATCCAGACGAAGACGCGCACGAAGCTCTGCAGCGACGTGGCGGTGTCGGCCAGCACGCCTATCGAGGCGGGGACGCCCATCGGGCGTGAGTTCGCCACCGGATGCGCGGTTTCCTACCGCGACCGGGTCCGGCTCCCCAGACCCCGACCTGGGACTTGGGGTCTGGCTTCAGCCAGACTCCGGTTCGGATCTACGCCTGGTTGTAGAAGCCGCCCCGCTCGAGGGCACGCGCTCGCTCCTCGGCGGAGAGCTCGACGTCTCGCGGCATGAGGAGGAAGACCTTGTCGGCGACACGCTGCATGCTGCCGTCGAGCGCGTAGGTGAGGCCGCTCGCAAAATCGATCAGGCGCTTCGAGAGGTCGTGGTCCGCGCTCTGCAGGTTCAAGATCACCGGAACCTGCGCCTTGAAGCGGTCGGCGATCTGCTGGGCGTCGTTGAAGCTCCGCGGCACGACCAGATGGACTTTCGCCGGTGACCCTGCATCCACGCTGCGCAATCTCGGCGTTGATTCCTGTCGCCGGCGGGAGCGCGCGGGCGCAGCCTCGTCCGAGGCCCAGTCGTCACGCTCGGGAGCGCTCGGTAGGCGGCGCACGTTCTGCCGGTCGCGACGGCGATAGCCCTCCTCGACCTGCTCGTTCGTGACGTAGTCCGACTCGTCCCACTCCTCCTCCTCGGCGATGCCGAAGTAGACGAGCGTCCGGTTCCAGAGATCGGAGAAGCCCATGCGTGGCGATTCTAATGCGGCTGGAAGAACGCCTCGCCGATGCGAACGAGCGTCGCGCCCTCCTCGACCGCGACACGGTAGTCCTGTGAGGTTCCCATGCTCAGCTCAGAGAGACCGTGCTCGGCCGCAAGCGCGGCGAGGCGATGGAAGTACGGTCGCGACGCCTCCGGGTCGGCCGCAAGCGGAGGCATGGTCATCAATCCTCGAATCGCCGGGAAGCGCGGCAAGAAGCTCGCGATCTCCGCGGGGATGACGCCGGACTTGGCGCTTTCCTCGGAGAGGTTGACCTCGAGCAGCGCCGGAGTGGTCAGGCGCGCAGCCGCTGACTCGGACGAGAGCGAGTGCACGAGCTCGCAGAGCCGGTTCACCACCTTGACCTTGTTCGACTGCAGGTGGCCGATGAAGTGCCAGCGGAACGCGTCGCCGTAGTTCGCATGCTTTCGCTCGAGATCCTGCGCGCGGTTCTCCCCCACCACGTCCACCCCCGCCTCTGCGAGCACCGCCATCTCCTCGACCGAGACGTACTTCGACGCGACGACCACTGTCACGCGCTCGCCGACCTCGTCTCGGACGCGGCGGTAGCGCTCGGCGATCTCCTTGCTCGACGCGATGCTCACGCGTCGGGCGTTTCGGCGATCAAGTCGCGTGCCGCCGCGAGCTCCGAGTCGCGTCCGTCGAGCTCTCCGTTCAGCTTTCTCCGGCGAAGCTCTGCCAGCACCTCCCCCACCCGCGGGGACTCGGCGAGGCCGAGCGCGACGAGCTCTGTGCCGCCGATCTCGATGCGGACGTCGCGAAGTCGCGTGAAGTAGTCGCGTAGCTCGGGGCGGTCTTCCATGGCGAGCGCCAGGAGCGGAGCGTCCGGTGCGAATGGGTCAGCCAGGGCGACGACTTCGGCCGGGCGGAGCCGCTCGCTCCGAAGGCGCTCGACGATGCGGGGGGCGACCGTGATCGCGCCGGCGATCCGGTCGACGTCGCGTCTTCTCATGTTCAGTCCCTCCAGCCAGGTGTGCGCGTCCTCCGGGGACATCTTTCTCCCGAGCACGGCGCAACCGATGCGCCACGAGGGAACGTCCGCGTGTAGCTCGTCGCGCAGTGCGTTCGCGCGCTCGAAGAGCGCTGCGGCCTCCGAGTCTGCGCGCAGGTGGGGGTGGATCGCACGATCCGCGGCCAGCTCGCCGAGGCGAAGGATTCCGCCGATCGCGCCCGGATCCTCCAAAAGCCTTTGCAGCTCGTCGCGCAAGCGGGCCGACGAAAGACCGCCGACGAGACCCATCTCGATGCAAGCGTGAGCAAGGCGCGCGGAGTGCTCCTCGAGGCGAAGCCCGTACCGCGCCTCGTAGCGGATTCCGCGGAAGATCCGCGTCGGATCGTCGATGAACGAGAGGTTGTGAAGAACCCGGAGCAGTCGCGCGTCCAGGTCTGCGCGACCTCCGTAGGGATCGACGAGCCGCCCGAAGTCGGTAGGTTGGAGCGACACGGCCATCGCGTTGATCGTGAAATCGCGCCGGAAGAGATCCTCACGGAGACCCGCTCGCCGGACAGTTGGGAGGGCTCCGGGCGCGTCGTAGAGCTCGGTTCGGGTGGTGACGACGTCGACGCGCTCGTCCGCGCCATAGAGCACGGCCGCCGTCCCGAACTTCTGGTGAGAGGTCATGCGTCCCTCGAGAGCCGAGGTGAGTGCCCGCGCGAACTCGATCGCGTCCCCCTCGACGGCGATATCGACGTCGAAGCTCTCCTCTCCGAGGAGGATGTCGCGAACGGTCCCACCGACCAGGTAGACGACCCCGGCACGATCGCCGAGCGACGCGACAGCGTCCAAGAGCGCGCGGAGCTTTTCGAGCGCAGTCAGCTCCTTCGCGAGTCGCAAGGTCGTCATGGCGCGCCCGGATAGCGACGCGAAGCGAGTATCGCCGCGAACGCGTCGAAACCGGTGTTCCGGTGGGTGGCGATGACCTCCTCGACGCGCATCTGCTCATTCTGCCCCGACCGCCCGGTCGAAGCCGCTCTCCGTCGTGGACGCCAAGTAACAGACTGTTACTTGGCAAGCGTCCGGCTCGATATCAGACGTGCGCGATCGCTTCGATCTCGACGCGTGCGCCGCTCGGGAGCTGCGAGACGCCGATCGTCGAGCGCGCGGGTGGGCGGTCGCCAACGTGGCGTGCGTAGACCTCGTTCATCCCGGCGAAGTCGGCCAGATCGAGCAGGAACACCGTCGTCTTGACGAGCTTGTCGAGCCCGCTTCCGGCGGCCTCGAGGATGGCAGACATGTTCTTCATCAGCTGCTCGGCCTGCTCCTCGACGGTCGATCCGGCGAGCTCGCCCGACTCGAGCACGATTCCGAGCTGGCCGGCGACGAAGACGAGACCACCGACGCGAATCGCCTGGTTGTAAGGGGCGCCCTGGAACGGTCCGGGGGCGCGATCGGTGCTGATGACGTCTTTCTGTGACACGAAACCTCCTCGAGAGTTGGACGAGCGAGCCGTGCGTTACGTTTGACGTGCATCGGCGAGCGCGGCCCCTAGCGCCTTGAAAATCGCCTCCAGGACGTGCTGCGAGTCCTGGCCCTCGAACAGCCGCACGTGGATCGTCAGCCCCGCCTCCTCGGCGAGCCCGCGCAGGAAGGCTGCCGCGAGATCGGTACGGAGCCCTCCGGCTTTCGTCGACGTGAGATCCGCGTTGGAAGCGACCAGTGGTTTTCCCGACACCTCGAGGACGACCATCGCAAGCGCCTCGTCGGCCGCGGCGATCCCGACGCCTCGCTGCCCGAGAAGGGGACGCACGGCCGCCCCGAGGGTCGCGCCGGCGGCATCCACCTCCGCCTCGGGCTCGCGCGGAGCAATCTCCAATCGCAATCCGAAACGCCCAGCCTCGGCGAGCGCGAGCAGCAGGTGATCGAGAACAGCGACTCCCGTCGCAATGCTGTTCTCGCCTGAGCTCTCCCCTGGGCGGCCGAGCGTGATCTGCGCGGCTCGGGCCTCGGTCACAGATCGACCCGCTCGATCGCCGCGCCGAGCCCGCGGAGCCGCTCGTCGATTCGCTCGTAGCCGCGATCGATCTGGCCGATGTTCCCGATCGTCGACGTGCCTTCGGCGCACAGCGCGGCGATGACCATAGCCATTCCCGCGCGGATGTCCGGGCTCTCCAGACGCTGGCCATAGAGCGGCGCCGGCCCAGTCACGACCGCGCGATGCGGGTCGCAGAGGATGATGCGAGCGCCCATCGAGACGAGCTTGTCGACAAAGAACAAGCGGCTCTCGAACATCTTCTCGAAGATGAGGACGGTGCCATGAGACTGCGTCGCGCACGTGAGCGCGATCGACGTCAGGTCGGCGGGGAATGCGGGCCAGACACCGCTTTCGATCTTCGGGATCTGTCCGCCGAGGTCGTCAACGACTCGGAGGTCTTGGCCCGGCGCGACATGCACAGTGCGCTCGTGGACATCCATTCGGATCCCGAGCTTGCGAAACGCGGGCACGATGGCGATCAGGTCATCGGGCTCGACGTCCTCGATCGTGACATCGCCACCCGTGAGCGCGGCCAATGCCGCGAAGCTCGCGACCTCGACATGCTCGGGCCCGATCCGGTGCTCGCCGCCGCTCAAGCCGTCCACGCCGTCGATGTGCAGGACGTTCGAGCCGATGCCCTCGATCCTCGCGCCGAGCGACACCAAGAAGCGGCAGAGATCCTGAATGTGCGGCTCACAGGCGGCGTGGCCGACGACTGTCTTGCCCTCGGCGAGGACTGCGGCCATGACCGCATTCTCGGTTCCCATGACCGAAGCCTCGTCCAGGTACATGCGCTTGCCGCGGAGGCCCTTCGTCTTCATCTCGTACGCGCCGTTCAACTCGACGTCCACCCCGAGCTCCTGGAACGCGTGGATATGAGTGTCGAGCCGGCGGCGCCCGATCACGTCACCACCGGGCGGCGGCACGGTGACCCGCCCGAACCGCGACAAGAGCGGCCCCGCGAGCAGGAACGAGGCGCGGATTTCCCGGCAGAGCTCGGGATCGAGATCGGACTTGTCGACGTCGCGCGGGTCGATCCGGATCTCGTTCGGCCCGTTCCAGTCGGCATCGGCGCCGAGATCCACGAGCAGCGCGACCATCGTCTCGACGTCACGGATTCGCGGGACGTTCGAGAGGCGTACCTCGTCCGAGGCGAGCAGGGTGGCCGCGAGGATGGGGAGCGCCGCGTTCTTGTTGCCCGCCGCGCGGACGGCGCCGCTGAGCGCGCGGCCGCCTTCGATCACGAAGGTCTGCATGGGACGGGAATCGTACTCGGCGGTCCCCGCGCTCCTTTGGATCTCAGGAAGAGAGATGTTCGATGGCAAGTCGAGGGATTTGGTCGCTCGGCTCGAAGCCGAGGATCTGGGCATAGAAGGAGAGCTCCGCCTCCTGCGAGGCGATGATCGTCTCGGCCTTGCGGAACCCGTGGCCTTCTCCTTCGAAGAGCAGATACGCGTGTGCGATTCCTCGGTCTCGAAGCGCGGCGACGATCAGCTCGGCCTGCGAGGGCGGCACGACCTTGTCGTCGGCGCCCTGCAAGACGAGCATCGGCGTCTCGATCTGCTCGACGAAATGAATCGGGCTCCGCGCCCGGTAGAGCTCGGCCGCCTCCGGATACGGGCCGACGAGCGTGCGCTCGTACTCGAGCTCGAACTTGTGGGTGTCGCCGCCGCCGAACAGCTCGAGATCGGCGATGCCGAAATACGAGGCGCCGGCCGCGAACTCGTCCGTGAACGTGAGCGCGCAAATCGTCGTGTAGCCGCCCGCGCTTCCACCGGTGATCAGCAGCCGGTCGGGATCGGCTTCTCCCTCGGCGACGAAAAAACGGGCGGCATTCACGCAGTCCTGCAGATCCACGACACCCCACTGGCCGTTCAGCCGCTCGCGATAGGCGCGTCCATAGCCGGTCGATCCTCCGTAGTTGACGTCGACGACGGCGAAACCCCGGCTCGTCCAGAACTGCGTGTTCAGACTGAAGATCGGGCTCGCGCTCGAGGTTGGCCCCCCATGGCTCATGACGATCAGCGGGGGCAGCTCGCCTTCCGGCGCGGCGTGCTCGGGGCTGACAGGCGGGTAGAAGAGCGCATGCGCGGAAAGACCGCCCTCGGTCGGGAACTCGATGGCACGCGGCGCCGAGAAGTAGGAGGGATCCACCGGCGCCTGAGCGCTTCGCCGCAGCGTCTCTGTCGACCCGCTGGAGACATCGAGCCGGACGATCTCGCTCGGAGTCGTCGCCGAGCCGGCGAGGAACACGACCGTCGATCCCTCTGCCGCGACGAAGTGGCTCGACACCGCGTCGTACGGCAGCTCGAGCTGCTCGAGCGTTCCGCTGTCCGCGTCGAGCACGCCGAAGAGCGTCCGGCCCTCGCGGTCGTACGTGACGAAGAGCCGACCGTCGCCGAGGAAGGCGAAGGACTGCAGCCCGAACACCCAGGCGGGATAGCCGAACTCCGCCTCGGCGGCGTACAGCACGCTCCGCTCTCCATTCCGCACGCGCTCGAGGTTCCACCAGCCGCTGCGATCGCTCGCGAACACGAGGTCGCCGTCCGGGCTCCACTCGGGCTGCCAGATCGACTCCTCGCCGTCCTTCCCGGCGACGTGCGCGATGTTCGCGAGCGTTCCCTCGCGCGTGAGCTCGGCCGCGAAGAGCTCGCACCCGTCCCACGGCATCCAGGGAAGATTCCAGGCGAGGTAGCTGAGGCGCTTTCCGTCGGATGAGATGCGCGGATTCGAGTAGAAGTCGCGCCCGCCGGCGATGATCCTCGGCTCGGTGGAGCCGTCGGTCGGAATCGCCACGAGCTCGTTGACCACGTCTCGCGAGCGCTCACCTTGATCGTGGCGCTCACAGACGCCGATCCACAAGCGGCCGTCGGAGGTGACGCGCCCGTCGGCATAGCGATGCTTCCTCCCCGCGACCGCCGCGGTTATCGGCATGGGCGCGGCGCCCGGGTCGACGCGATAGAGCCGCTGGTCTTCGAAGTTCGAGCAGAACACGGTGTCCCCGCGGACGCAGTAGGCGCCGCCTCCGTACTCGTGCACCATCGTGCGTACGTTGAAGCCGGACGGAACGGCGTCGACAGGCGCGCCGTCTCCGTTGACCTTCATGAGCACGACACGCCCGTTCTCGGCAGGACGTCCTTCGAGCCACCAGGTCGTGCCGCCCCCGAGCCAGACGGCGGAGAGGCGCGTGCCGGCATGCGCGATCATCTCCGCGGTGATGGGTGACGACCAGGTGCCGAACGGCGCGGCGGTCTGCTGGAGGTTCGAGAGAGCCAACGGGCAGCGGCTATCGTAGTGCGCCGTGCGGCCGACCCGCGATCAGGCCTGGGAGACGCTCACGCGCTACACCAAGTCAGAAGCGCTGCTTCGGCACGCGCTCGCAGTCGAGGCGTCGGTACGCCACTACGCTCGACGGGGCGGTGAGGACGAGGAGCTTTGGGGCTGCGTCGCACTCCTCCATGACTTCGATTACGAGATTCACCCCACGCTCGACAAGCATCCTCAAGACGGCGCGCAGATCCTGCGCGAGGAGGGGTATACGGAGGAGCTGATCGAGGGCGTGCTCTCGCACGCGGAGCACCTCGCGATGCCGCGCGACACACCCTTGAAGAAGACCCTGTTCGCCTGCGACGAGCTCTCGGGATTCGTCCACGCCTGCGGACTGGTGCGGCCGACCGGGCTCGACGGGCTCGAGCCGAAGTCGGTGAAGAAGAAGCTGAAGCAACCGTCCTTCGCCGCAGGAGTACATCGCGACGAGGTCTACGAAGGCGCCGAGCTCCTCGGCCTCGAGCTCGACGTGCACGTCGCGAACGTCGTGGCGGCGATGCAGCCGATCGCAAAGGAGCTCGGTCTCAGGACCGCGGCCGACGCGCCTCTGGACTAGCGACGACGAAGTCGATGTGCATCGCGAGTTCCTAAGGCCGCTCAGTGGTGATGGTCTCGAAAAGCAAGCGCAGATCGTCGATGGCGGTTCGGACGTCGGCCCGAGATGCCTCTCCGAGCTCTGCTCGTTCCGTAGTCTCGCGCACCGCGCGGTATGTGACCACGATCTCCGGGTCGTCGCCACCGACCGCCACCGGGTCGCCCAAGTGGTAGCCACGTTCGACCAGCATCCGCTCCACGATGTCCGCGAGCTGCGACAGCGCGGCCGCGGGATCCGCTTCCAGGTCCTCCTCGACGGATGCCCGCGCGCTCTCCCACTCGTGCAGATCGAGTCCTGGCTCTTTCACGTTGGCGTGGTTCCCGTCTCACGTTCTTTCAAACCAGCGATGAGGCGGTCGAGATCCTCATCGCTCGTCCACCAGCCGACCGAGGCGCGCAGCAGGCTCGTCTTCGGGATGTCTCGAACGGCGACGCCGACTGCCGCCAGGCGCGCGACCACGTCTGGCGTGGACTCGTTACCGGAACGCCAGGACACGATGGTCGCGCGGCTCTCCGGCACGACCACGTCCTCACCCGCCTCTCTGAGCAACTCGCGGCAGCGCTCGGCCATCTCGGCGCCGCGCTCGAAACACCATTCCGGCCGGAGGCGCACCGCCGCCAGTAGCCCGGCCATGAGCGCCGTCGGAACCCAGTTGGGGTCGAAGCGCCGCGCTCCGCCCCAAGGCTCGAAGGACCCGTCAGGCTCGTAGCCCTGCTGCGAGAAGTAGCTCGGGCGCGCGACTCGCAACCGCTCGGGATCGGCGACGACGAGCGCTCCGGTCGACTCCGGGCCACACAGCCACTTCTGCCCCGAGATCGTGAGAAAGTCGAGCCCTGCGGCTTCGACCGGGATCGCCCCCACGGACTGCGCGCCGTCGACCAGGATCGGGATCCCCGTCTGCTCCCGAAGCTCCGAAACCGGAAGCACCTGTCCAGTGGTCCAGAGGACGTGGGACATGGCGAGAAGGCGTGACTTCGGTGTAACCGCGCCCGCGATCGAGTCTGCATCCGGCGGCACGACCACCACTCGGGCGCCGGAGGCATGCAACGCCCCGATCAGCCCGAAGTGCTCGTCTGTCGTCGTGATCACTTCGTCACCTGGATCGAGATCGAGTCCGGCGAGGACGAGATTGCAGCCATCCGTGGTGGACGCGGTCAGCGCCACCTGTTCCGCCTCGGCCGCGACCAGATCGGCGAGCTCGGCGCGCAGCTCGGACCGGAGCGCCAACACGCGCGCGATGTAGTCGAGACCCACCCTGCCTTCGCGCAGGTTTCGCTCCGCCTCGGTCGCCATGGCCTCCGCTGTCGCTCGAGCGAGCGGTCCCGCGCTGCCGGCCTGCAGATAGGCCACTCGCTCGAGCACCGGGAACTGCGCGCGTGCCTCGTCGAACGTCACGAACCGGATTCTGCCGACGGACGCCTTGTAACAGTCTGTTGCAAGGCGCAATAGCCTGAGAGCCTCTAACACAATGAAGCTCTGAGTCGCCGGCACGCGCTAGGCAGCGCGATGCGGCGTCCTCAGTCGGGCCAATATGCCCGCATATTGGCCCTCCCTGCGTCCTTGCCTCGCACCACCCAGCACGCACCGTCGACGAGGCGTCATTGTGGTAGAGGCTCTTACTGTCCTCGATCCATGCGCATTCTCATCGCCGATCCGCCCGCGTACACGCCGCCCTACGACCGGTCGCTCGCTGCCGCGCTCGCGCTTGCCGGCGCGGATGTGGAGCTCATGACCTCGCGCTTTCGGTTCGGCGCTGTGGCGCGGCCACAGGGATACATCACTCGCGAGTCGTTCTACCGCCTCTCGTCTCGGATGGGCTCGTCCCGGGCGCGACTGGCCGTGAAGGCGCTCGAGCACCCGATCGGCATGGCGCAGCTCGCCACGCACCGACCCGATGTGCTGCACATGCAGTGGTTCGGCGCGCCCGAGCTCGACCGCTGGCTGTTCCGTCCGCGCTCGCCCGTCGTCTTCACCGCGCATGACATCATCCCGCGGCGCACCGCCGCCCGGACCGGGCTCTGGCGTGCGCTCTTCGACCGCTGCGAACGCATCGTCGTGCACTCGCAACGGGGACACGACTCGCTGGCCGCGTTCGGCATCCCCGAGGAGCGCCTTCGCGTCATCCCCCACCCGGCCTTCCGCTCGGACGTGGACCGGCGGGATGACGGCCGAACCGCGCTGGCGCTCGGCCTGATCCGCCCGTACAAGGGCACGGAGGACTCGGT